>DVHP01000013.1 GCA_018711945.1 Candidatus Ventrenecus avicola | reverse complement strand
ACAAGTAATTTGGGTAGTGAATATATCTTGGAAGGACGAGAGAATGCGAAAGAGCTTGTTTATGAAGAATTAAGACATGAGTTTCGCCCAGAGCTTATTAATCGTATTGATGAGATTATTGTTTTTAATTCTTTACAAAAAGATTCCGTTGGTTTAATCTTAGATAAGATTTTGAAAGAAATTAGTAATCGTTTAAGAGAAAAACAACTTAAGTTAGAGCTTAGTGATTCAGCTCGTGAGAAAGTCATTGAAGAGTCATTTGATCCACAGTTTGGAGCAAGACCTATTAAGAGATATGTGACTCAGCATATTGAGACGCTTATTGCACATAAACTCATTGAATCTGATTTGAAACCAGGTAATACTTTATATATTGATGTAGTAAACGATAATTTTACTATTTCAATTCATGAATAAAGAGTAATAAAGTAGCTGCTGTGGTAAATATTTTGGCTTCTTCCATTGGTTCTTTAATGAATCCTATGAATATTTATAAAACATATATCAGTGCAGGTGATAAAGATATTTCTATTAATACAATTACCTCTTATATTGAATATATAGAAAATGACTTTCTCATTAAAAAAGTAGAAAGATATGATGTGAAAGGAAGAAAACATATTTCTACACAAATATTACTTTACTGATTTAGGGCTTAGAAATGCAAGATTAAATTTTAGGCAACAAGAAGAAAATCATATTATGGAAAATATCATTTATAATGAGTTATTGATACGAGGATACAATGTAGATGTTGGAGTTGTAGAAACAAGACTAGGGAATAAAAGAACATATTTTGAAATAGATTTTATATGCAATATGGCGAGTAATCGATATTATATCCAGTCTGCTTTAAATATTGATTCCCCAGAAAAAAATTATCAAGAATCAAGGCCACTCAATTGTGTTGGCGATAATTTTAAAAAGGTTATAGTTGTGAAAGATAATATTCATCCATGGCATAATGAAGATGGAATATTGATTATTGGGATAAAAGATTTCTTGCTCAAAGAAAATAGCTTGGATTTGTAACAAGCTATATTTCTTTATAGAAGACTTTCATCATTTTGTATAGTTCGTAAATGTCATTTATGTTTGCAACTTCTACGGAAGAATGCATGGCAAGTTCTGGTACTCCGACTTCTAGTGATTTAATGCTTACATGACGAAGGGATAGTCCACTCAGGGTGGAGCCACCAGTGATATCATTTTTAGCGGTAGAGTCTTGATACATGATGTTATGTTTTTTACAAAGAGATTTGATTATCGAAGAAAAGTAAGCATCTGTTGTAGAGGATATTTCTTTTACAATGGTAAATCCTTTTCCTAAAAAAGCTTTGCCTGTTTCATCGGATAGTTCTGGATGGTTTGGATGAACGGCGTGGGTATTATCAGAGCTTATATGATAGGATTTTGCAAGTGTGGTTGCTACATCTATTTCGATTGTGGCAGCCACTCTTTTTAGTGTGTCTAATAAAAAGTTTGAGTCAGCTCCTTCACGAGTTAAGCTTCCAATTTCTTCGTTGTTAAAAGAGCAAAATACTAAGATATTGTTACTAGTGGTTTCTAAAAAGCTTTCTAGGGAAGAATAGACACTCGTGATGTTGTCAATTCTAGGGCTTAAGAGTAAGTCATTTTCTAATCCAATCGTTTCTGGTAACAAACAGTTATATAAAAATAGTTCATAATCTAGTAGTTTCTCATTTGTTTTTAATTCTTTTTTTAATAATTGAAGCCAAGAGTTTTCTTTGTCTGTAACTGCAAATATTGGTTGTAAGTCTGTCTGAGCATTTAAATCGAGATTTGTGTTTGCTTTATCGTTTAGATGGATCGCGACACTTGGTACGATGGCCATCGGATGCTTAAAGTCGACGATTCTTTTTTCTATTTTCTTATTTTTTTCTATGATTATACGTCCAGCGAGTGATAACGGGTGATCTAACCAACCATAGTTTAATAGACCACCATAAAGCATGATATTGTATTTTAAATAGTTATCTTTAATGTAGTTGCCACTTGGTTTTAATAATAGTGACGGTGTATCACAGTGAGAAGTAACAATTAAAAATTTTTCTTTGTAATTTTTTGGTATTTTAAAGGCAATGAGACTTGCATCGTTTCTTGTGACATAGTAAAGTCCTTCTTTGATGGACCACTTGTCTTCTTCGTTTAGTTTTTGGAAGTTTTGTTTTTTTAATTTTTCTTCTATTGTGCTTATACAAGTAAAAGCACAAGTAGAAGAAGTGATAAATTTTTTTAAATTGTTTGTAAATGTAACTTTATTCATAATCATCCCTTTTTTAGTTTGGGTGTTTTTTTCTTTAATATACTTGATTTTTTGGGGGTTTTATAGTAAAATTGTTTCTGCTTAAAAAAGGAGTGTGTTATATGAAAAAAACAAAAATTGTATGTAGCATTGGACCTGCTAGTAATACTGTCCCTGTGATGGAGAAGATGGTTCTTGCTGGTATGAATACTGCACGTATTAATTTTTCTCATGCTACAAAAGAAGAAAGAGAACAAGCTATTAGTACAGTTCGTGAAGTTCGTAAGAAAACAGGTATGAATGTAGCTATTTTATGGGATACAAAAGGACCAGAATTTCGATGCGGTGTTATGGAAGGAGACGGCATCGACTTAGTAGCTGGTAAGACTGTTCGTATTGTAAAAGAAAGTGTTACTGGTACGAGTGAAAGATTTAGCGTGAATCATCCAGAAGCAATTGATTCCTTAAATCTAGGAGATACTGTGTTACTTGAAAATGCTAAAATGAAGTTAGAAGTTGTCAGTAAAGAAGATGATGGTGTTACTTGTAAGATTATTAGTGGTGGACACCTTGGAAACCGTAAGAGTATGAGTGCGCCTGGTGTAAAACTAGATATTCCATTTATTAGTGATGAAGACCGCGAAGACTTAATTTACGCATGTGAACATGGTGGAGAGTTTGTTGCGTTATCTTTTGTTAACTGTGCAGAGGATGTATTAGAAGTAAAAGAACTATTAAAGGAGCATGGTAGAGAAGATTTCCAAATTATTTGTAAGATTGAAAGTGCTCTAGGTATTCAAAATTTAGAAAGTATTTTGGATGTGAGTGACGGTATTATGGTAGCGCGTGGAGATTTGGGAACTGAAATTCCTAGTGAAGTAGTGCCAATCGAACAAAAGAAAATGATTAAAACTTGTCGTCGCCGTAATAAGATTTGTATTGTGGCAACAGAAATGCTTGAAACAATGATGGAAAATGCTCGTCCTAAAAGAGCTGAGACAAGTGATATTGCTAATGCTGTATTAGATGGAACAGATGCTGTCATGTTATCTGGAGAAACGACTGTTGGTAAACACCCTATTGAAACAGTGGAAGCTATGGCACGTATTTGTGAAGTAACTGAAAAATATGCTGATTATAATTACGTCGAAGAAATGCGTTTTGTAGCAAATGCAAGGGATGCAATTGCAACGGCTGTTGTGGATACAGCAAACCGTTTAAATGCAAAACTTATTACAACTGCTACTGTTCATGGTAGAACAGCTCGTTTAATTAGTAATTTTAGACCAAAAGCACCAATTCTTGCTTTGACTCCGAGTGAAAAAGACGGAAGAAGACTTATGCTTAATTATGGTATTTATCCAGTATTAATGCCTTTAATGAATTCCACTGATGAAGTATTAGAACATAGTGTGGAAGCAGCAAAGGAATTTACAGAACTTTCTCAAGGAGATATTGTAGTGATTACGGGAGGTTTTCCTAATACAGATGAGAATAGAACAACAAACTTAATGAAGATTGAAATTATCTAGTTGTAGTTTACATTCTTAGGACATTTTACTTGACTTCACAAGTAATAACCTTTAAAATAAATATAGAAATTCAAAAAAAAGAAATGAGGTTATATTATGGGAGAAACAATTGTCGGAACAGAGACTATGGGATTTTGTGCAACAACTGCAAATATTTGGCAGGTTGTTGGATATGTTTTATTAGTTTTTAAAATCGTTATTCCAATTTTGTTAATTGTTTTTGGTATGCTTGATTTAGGAAAAGCTGTTATTGCTTCGAAAGATGATGAAATTAAGAAGGCAACAAAATCACTTGCAATGCGTGCGATTGCTGGTGTTGTAATATTTTTCTTGCCAACGATTGTTGGATTAGTGTTGGGATTAATTTCTAATTTCTCTAGTTCTGGAGCTGCTGATGACTATGCTATTTGTAGACAATGTATTACAAGTCCAAACGACGATGGTGGCTGTGGAATGTATGCTGAAGAAGCATGGGGCAATTAATTAAAATAGGCTAGTGTGTAAATTGCACTAGTTTTTTTTTGGTTTTATTGATATACTTAAGGAGTAAAGTTTGGTGATAAAAATTGAAAAAAATTGTTGGTAGTATTTGTTTTTTATTTATGTTTTTTGGAGGATTAGAATATGTTCAAGCTAAAGATATAGCAACTGAGTGTAAATATGGAGGAGCTGAAGGAGATACTGTTTATTTAGAAATTTACACTGACAATTCTGTTAAAGCTTTTGTTAAGAAATTTGATGGAAAGGAACATAATGGTAATGGTAATAAAGGAAATAAGGAAGATGTTCAAAATTGGAGTAGTTTGAATACATCTAGTTGTCCCAATATGGTATTAGTTACAGATGGTTTTTGGGGATATAATGTATATGCTGGTTCAAATGAAAATGATTTAACAAGTTATATTGGAAATCGGACATCATATTCTTATTTAAATCAAGATACATCTTATTCTTCCAATTCTTTTTTTGCAAGGTGTACTTATAGAGTTCCATATACGACATCTTCATATATGAGATTTCAGCTGGAAATACAGGATGAGAATAACACAAATTTATATTATGATAGTTATGG
Organism: Candidatus Ventrenecus avicola; assembly: GCA_018711945.1. Classification (GTDB taxonomy): domain Bacteria; phylum Bacillota_I; class Bacilli_A; order RF39; family UBA660; genus Ventrenecus; species Ventrenecus avicola. The sequence goes on along the minus strand of DVHP01000013.1, from coordinate 32,612 downwards.
CGATTTTGTGGACACACATTTTAATCAATTATTAAATAATGTTGCTATTTATGGGTTAAATACGAATAATGCTGCTACCGTATCATCTAATGTAACCAGACGATCTGTTTTGGCTGCTTTTGAACAAAGCGGAAATCGTTGTCCTTATCTTGTATGGGATGGCAATGTGCTTCAAGTTTCTGTTAATGGTTACGGAGATGGAATAACGACTTTTAATTCTCAACTTGAAGAGGAAGAATATGGAGAGACCGCTCCTGAACAAGAGGAAGATCCTATTGAATGTGCTAGTCACTATAATAATAATGCTATGCCAGCAGTTCAAGGTGCGACATTTTATTGGTTGACATACCCGGATGGACAAAGAGAATTCTGCGTTTTGACTAGTGAAATGGATTCTAGAGCTTGTAGTTATCGATTTACTGGTAATGCCGATGTTAGTGTTACTGTAAATACTAGCTCTGGAAGAGGTATGTCTTTTGCACTATCACCTCAAAGTATTGATGATTTTTATGGAGACTCTTGTATTGGAAATAACTTTTATGTATATGAAGATGCCGGCATAGGTGCAGGTGTATATGTTTTAACTACGGACGAAGAAGAGGCTCAGCAAGGTACTTCATATACGCAAGGAGAAGAAGGCGAAGCAAATCCTGAGGGTACTGATAATCCCGGACAGGTTTGCTATGGTGATAATTGTAATATTTCTTTAAGTGGCGTTTGTGGCAATTCTAATGTTTCCAGTACATTGCGTTCTGTAGGGATCATTATTATCATTGTCAAAGTTTTAGTTCCGGCTGTTATTATTATTGTTGGTATTAAGAATTTATTTATGATTACTACCTCAGGAAAAGAAGAGGATATGAAAAAGTATGCTAAAGCCATTGCACTTCGCGTTGTTATAGGTGTAGGTATTTTCTTGCTTCCTGGCATTATTAATTTTATTTATGATTCAGCTCAAAATATTATAGGTGGTGGACAGTCTAATAGTTTTGATAATTGTTGGAATTGTTTGTTTGATATTGATGGGTGTGATACTTCAGGACAGAATGATTGAGGTATTTAAAAAAATATTGTATAATGCTATTAGTGATTTTTAAAAAGTGTTTTAGATAGGTAAGAGTGATGAATTATGAAAAAAATAGTAATTATTTTGATATTTATGCTGGCTCTCAATATTCACAATGTTAATGCAATAGAATCTCCATTTTTCATTTCGGATGTTGTGATTGGTGGTCGAACTGAGGATGATTATCCTGATAATGGATTTTCAGATACAGAAATTGATGAAGTTTCTGGCGATTCCGAGGAATCTGATGTTTCTAATTATAGGGATTGTCCAATTTTTATTGATAATTCGACAGATCCACCACAACCCAATGACTTGTATTATATGGTACAGGATTTATTTAATCTTATTAAATTTGGTACGCCGGCATTGGTTATTGTTTTATCTTTAATTGATTATTTGAGTGCAATAGCAAAATCAAATGATGATGAAGTAAAAAAAGCAAATAAGAGAACTATTAAGAGAGTTGCTATTGGATTAGTTATATTTTTCTTGCCTTTTTTATTAGATATATTATTTGAAATTTTTGGGTTGGTAGATGCTAGTCGTTGTGGAATAGGAACATAAGGGAGGAAGTTTTATGCTTGGATGGCTAAATAGTATATTTCATAAAATAGTATTACTTCTTGATAGCGTTATTTATTGGGCTGTTTCAATGGCCTATCAGTTGTTTATTAGATTGGCAACTCTAAGATTATTTGAAGATTCATTTTTTAGTGAATTTGCTAATCGTATTTATGCTATTTTGGGTGTTTTTATGCTTTTTTACTTAGCATATGCTTTGTTAAATGCATTGATTGATCCAGAAAAATTGTCTGGCGACAAAGGATTTTCAAAAATTGCGTCAAATTTGATAGTTTCTTTAGTTTTGTTAGGGTTAATACCCACTATTTTTGAATATGCTTATCGTTTGCAAAATTATGTTTTATCTTCTAATTTAATTGGCGCTATTATTTTAAATACTGCAACAACTAATCCAAATGACTCAGAATCGACTACAGCTACTCAAGAGTCTATGATACATTTTGGAGATTCTCTTGCTTTTACAGTGATGAATACATTTATAAATCCCGATAATTATAATGTTAAGTTTTTTGATAATTATAATTGGTATGATTATAAGGCAGATGTCTTGGAAAATAGTTCTTATACGAAATTGCCGGCATTGTCTGATGCGGTAATACATACCCAAGTTGACGCGACTACTCAAGAAGAGGTAAATGTAGAGTATTACATTGGAATTTCGACCGCTGTAGGCATATTTTTACTATATATAATAATCTCATTTACTATTGATTTAGGTGTTCGTGTTGTTAAGTTTGCTTTTTGTCAATTGATAGCTCCGATTCCAATTATTATGAGAGCTATGCCTGGTAAGAAGAGTACTTTTGATAAATGGTTAAAAACAACTTTGTCTGTTTATTTCGAGGTCTTTGTTCGAGTTGCTATTATGTATATAGCTGTATATTTTATAAGAGCTTTATACCTTAATTGGGACTGGGAACAATTTAGTGGTATTCAAGGGAAATTAGTTTTAGTTGTTGTTATCATGGGAATTTTGACTTTTGCAAAACAAGCTCCAAAAATGCTTAGTGATATGCTAGGTATTGAGTCTGGTAACTTGAAACTTGGCATTGGTGAAAAGTTAAAAGCAGGAGGATTCTTTGCTGGTGGTGCAATGCTCGGTGCTGGTGTAACAGGACTTGTTCAGCGAGGAGTTAGTGGAATAAGAGGCATTGGAAATCGTTGGGGAGAAACACATGGTTTCTTGAATAAAGGAAAATTATTGGCTGGTGGTCTTTTAGGCACTGCTGGTTCTATGGTGGCTGGAAGTGCATCGGGTATGTTTCATTCATTTAAGTCTGGAAAAGATGCAAAGAATTTTGGTGATATGAGAAAAGCTGCTTCTGAAGGAGCAAAGATTAGTTTAGATAACAAAGGTAAACGAGAAGCATATAAAGCGGTTCATGGAGGTACAGTACGAGGAGCTATGGCTGGTCATTTTGGCGATATGGCTTTTAATGCTCGAGAATGGGCTACTGGTAATAAATTAGGTGTGTTAACAGCTGCTGAGCAACACAAATATGATGTTTTAACTGATTTTGAAAGCCGAGTTAAAGCTTATGAAGGTTTATGGAAGAATGAAAAAGCTTGGATTGATGCAGATGCTAATGCGAGAAATGCTAGGGTGCAATCTACAGTTGCTAAACAAAATTTTGATTCTTTTGCGGCCGGAGCTACAAGTAGTTTCTATTCAAAAATTAACGAAATTGCTTCTCGGAATCCTGGAATGACAACTAGTCAAGTTTTTAGTGCTGCATATGATTCTTTGATAGATTCTGGATTAGATGAATCTACTAATACAGCCATATTAAATAATTATGATTCTATGGTAAACGCTTTTGACACAATGAAAACTTCTACTGTAGAGGCAGAGCAAGCGCAAAAAATATTGGATGCAACTACTGCTGATATTCAAAAGAAAAAAGAACAAGCTATGGGCAGTATGCAAACTCAAATTGATATGTTTAGAGATGCTCATAAAGATTTAGCTTCTGCTATTGGTAAAAGTGGAGAATCACCAACAGCAACCAAATTTGAAGATAGTGGATATGTTAAAGAGTTAAATAAATTGAAGGCAAAAATGGCACAAGCTGAAATTAAAAAGGATAAAAAATAGAAAGGGGATAAGTTATGAATCAATATTTAATACCTGCCAATACAAAGAAGTCAAAACTTATTTTGGGCTTCTTTACACCTGTTGATTTAGCAATCTTTGGTGTTGGTTGTTTAATTACAGTGATTATGTTATTTATATTTCAAGGCATGACGTTTCAACAGGCTATTTTGATATTACTTCCAGCTTTGGTTTCAGGTTTTCTAGTCATGCCTGTTCCTAATTATCATAACGTACTTCAATTAATTACAAATATTATCACGTTTTTGTTTAATAGAAGAAGGTATTATTGGAAAGGCTGGTGTATAAAAGATGGCGAAAAATAAAAAAGAAGAAATATCTAGTAAGTGGAGTGAAGATTGGGTACCTATTAAGAATATTATGAATGGTATGATTCAACTAGAGAGTGGAGAATATGTGACGGGAATTAAGATTGCTCCTCGTAATATTTTCATATTGGATTCTGGGACCCGTGATAATGTAATTTACCAACTTCAAAATTTTTATAATTCTATTAATTTTGAATTTTGGCTAGTCGTGGCAGATCGTCCAGTCGATATTAATGTGTATCTTTCACAGCTTCAAATATTATATAATCGGGCTACAAATGCTAGTACTCGTAAATTAATTCAACAAGATATTAATAAAGCAAATATGTTTATGAGTGCTGAGTATAACGTAGTAGATACAGAATATTATATTTTATTTAAAGAAAGAAAGATGGATGTGATTCAAAAGAGATTACATTCTATGATTAGTAATCTTGCTAATTGTGGATTAAACAGTCAACAAACTAGTAATAATGACTTACGAGTTATTTTGGATAATTTCTTTAATGGTGGTGTTGCTACAACATTTAGTGGAATGGTAGGTGTTGGATAATGAATATTAAGGCACAGATTGCTCCTAAAGGAGTAGAGTTTAAAGCTACAGAATTTATGATGAGTGGTAAGTATTGTACTGTTCTTACGATTGTTAGTTATCCAAAGTTTATTCAACAGGGATATCTTGCTAATCTAACGAACCTTTCTGGTATTAAGATTGTAGCGAAACATATTCCTATTGAACTTTCTACTTTGCAGAGAATGATTAATAAAGAGATTGCAGATTTAAAGCAACGTTATCAAACAGAACATGATAAAACGATTCAAGAGAGAATTCGTCAAGATTATGAGTCTTTGGAGACTTTTATTTCTCAATTAGTTGCAACGCAAGCAAGAATTTTTGATTTTCAATTACATGTTTTAGTTTCTGCTGATACGAAAGATGAAATGGAAAACAAAAAGATGCAAGTAAGAAATTATTTAGATGCATTAGGTATGCGAGGAATTTCTTTGATGTTCGAACAAGAGAAAGTAATTAAATCGATGATTCCAATTTTTCCAAAACAGGATGTGGAAGAACGTGTTGGTACACCGATTCCTTCTTCTACGATTGCAGCGATGTATCCGTTTATTTTTGATAGTATTAAGGACCCTGGAAACAGTACATTATTTGGTGTAGATTTTTCGGGAGGAGTTATTTTATTCAATCAATTCTTGTATCAAATTAAGAAAGAAAACAATCGTAATAATGCTAATATTATTATTCTTGGTGCATCTGGTTCTGGTAAATCTACCGCGGCTAAGCTACTCATTCGTAGTCACTTAAGAAATGAATATAAGATTGTTTGTATTGACCCTGAAGGCGAGCTTGAGGAAATGGCACGGAGTATGGGAGGAGACTTCCTAGATCTTGGCAAAGGTGGAGACTTCGGAATGGTTAATCCATTAGAAATAGTCTTAGATGCCGACGAAGAAGAGATTAGTCAAGGACTTGGATATACGGTTCTTACTAAGACTTTGCAGCAATTACAAGCATTTATGAAATATTATAGTCCTGATATTGAAGAAGATGTTCTTACGATGTTTACGGAAGTCGTACAGGATACCTATAAACGTTATAAAATTGATTTTGATACGGATTTTACGCAGTTTACGAGTCAAGATTATCCGACATTTGATGATGTGTATGCTACGATTAAGGGTAGACTTCTATCAATGACTGAAAAAACTCATGAACGGGATATTATGGAAAGACTAGAACTTAAAATTCGTCCTTTAACGAAAGAGCTTCGTTATTTCTTTACAGGACATACGACTTTAAATATTCAAAGTGATTTTATTGTTTTTAATATTCGTGAGTTAATGAATTCTGCAGAAAATATTAAAAATGCTTTGTTCTTTAATATTTTGAAGTATGCATGGGGTTTATGTTTGGATAGTTCTGTCAATACTGTAATGTATGTGGATGAAGCGCATACTTTGTTATCTGGTCGAAATGAGTTGGGGGCTGAGTTTTTAGCAAATATTCAAAGACGTAGTCGTAAATATAATACAGGAACTATTATTATTACTCAACAACCTACAGACTTTGCTGCTCCTAATATTATTACTCATGGTAAAGCAATCTTCGATAATGCTTCTTATTATTTAGTTATGGGACTTAAGAAACAAGCTGTTGATGATTTATCACAATTGATTGATTTAAATGAGAGTGAGAAAGACAGTATTAAATATTATAATCAAGGAGAAGGTTTGTTTGTTTGTGGAAACAGACGAATGAGAATTAATATTATTGTTACGCAAGAAGAATTAGATTCTTTTGGCTCTGGAGGAGGATTATAGTCCTTCTTTTTTTAAGAATTAATTTTTACTATTGTATAACAAAATATAGTAATGTTATACAATGGTGAATCTGTTAGTAAAATTTTTTTCAAGTCTTTCTTGTTTTTAATTTGTTCTTATAATATGATGAGGTTAAATGGAAGGTGATATTCTTAAAAAGTAAATTTCATATGACAAAAGAAGATAATATTTTTTTTGCTAAGCGAAAATTAGTTGATTCTATTTATAGAAGTGCAATTCTGGAAGGAATTCCTGTTACTATAGGGGATGTTTATGTCTTTATGCAAAATGTAAATACCGGAATTATTTCAGTCGATGATATGTTAAAGTTAAAAGGACTCAAAGACGCATGGGAGTATGTTTTAAATACAATAGATGATGCTCTTACTATGGATTATATTAAAAAAATACATTTTGAAATATGTAAGGGACAAAATGTATATCCTTTAGGAGAATATCGAGATAAAGGGGTAGGTATTACTGGAACATCTTGGAGGCCAAAACTTCCAAGTGAATGTGATTATGATTCAGAGTTAAAGAATATTTTATCAATATCTAATTCTTTAGAGAGATGTCTTACTTTGTTTTGCTTTATTCAAAGAAGCCAAATGTTTTTAGATGGAAATAAGCGTGTGGCTAATTTGGTGGCTAATAAAGAGATGATACGAAATGATGAAGGTATTTTATCAGTACCAGTAGAAAAAATAGAAGATTATTTTACGTATCTTATTCATTATTACGAAACAGGTGATATGACTGAGATTAAAAACTTTCTTTATCAAAATTGTATTGATGGAATTGAGTGATTTTTGCCTTCTTGTTAAGACTTTTTTTCTTGTGTTCCACTCACTCTTAGCATATAATACTAGTAAGGACGGTGAAGTATATGAGCCTTGTTACTTTGTTACCCGCAGATAAGTATGTTGTTGTAAATAAAACGATTTTAACAGAGCAGGACCGAAAATATTTAGTTAGTCTTTATGAACCTATTATTGGCTCACAAGCTGTCAGTTTGTATCTTACTTTATGGCGAGATTTAGATCGGTATAATTTAGTAAGTGTTGATTATAATCATCACCATTTAATGACAATTTTAAAAAGCAATTTGGATGCAATTAAACTTGCTCGTAAAACACTTGAGGCAGTAGGACTCGTGAAGACGTATTTTGAAGCAGGAGAACCTAATAATTATGTGTATGAGTTATACTCACCGATGACACCAAAAGAGTTTTTTGCCAATCCTATTTTTAATGTTGTGTTGTATAATAATATAGGAAATACGGAGTATGAATTATTAAAACAAGAATTTAGTCCGCTTCATTTTTCATTAAAGGGCTATGAAGATATTACAACTCCTTTTGATAAGGTTTTTAAATCGAGTAGTGAATTTGTGGAACCATTTGAAGCAGTTGGAAGGGAAGAAGCTAGTATCACCATGCAAGATCAAGTCGATTTTGATTTATTACTTTCTAGTTTGCCAAAAGGGCTTGTTACCGAGAAAACGTTTACCAAACGAATGCGGGAACTTATTAATAGCTTAGCATTGGTTTATAATTTAGATACTTTAAAAATGTGTGAAATTATTAGACTTTCTTTGAATGAAAAGGGATGTATTGATAAGGAATTTTTAAGAATTCAGACAAGGAAGTATTATCAATATAACAATCACGGGAAACTTCCTACTTTGATTTACCGTACTCAACCTGAATATTTAAAAAATCCTTCAGGTGATACTAGTAAAAAAGGAAAGATTATTGAAGTCTTTGAAAATACTTCGCCTTATGATTTTTTGCGTTCGAAGCATCAAAATGGCAATCCAACACAGCGAGATTTAAAGTTATTAGAGTATCTTTTGGTTGATGTCGAATTAAAGCCAGCGGTTGTGAATGTATTGATTGACTATGTTCTTAAGAAAAATAATAATAAACTTAATACAGCTTTTGTAGAAACCATTGCCGGTCAATGGAAACGTCTTAATATACAAACTGCAAAAGATGCGATGGAAGTGGCTGAAAAAGAACACAAGAAGTACACGAATCGATTACAAAAAGAAACAAATAAAAAGATTAGTAATGAAACACCGGTTTGGTTTGATGAGAAAATTAGTAAAGAAACATTGAGTGAAGAAGAGACGACAGAACTTGAAGATATGTTAAAGAAATACAAGGATTAAATTATGGAAATTAGAGAAGTAAAATCTTTTAAAGATATGGAGTTATTTATTCAAGAAAGAAATTATATGGTAGAATGTTTTGATGATGAAGTCTTACAATATTTGGCTCGTCAATTTGAAGAACAGCAATTGTTTTTTATGAAAAAGAATGAGAGTTTTCCAATGAATTTTGATAAAAAGAAAATGATTGCTAGCTTGCTAGAAAAGTATCAAGATAAGATTTCGGGGAAATTTTCTATGCATCAGGAAGTGGAGTATGGTATGATTTATTCGCATCAACTTACTTTAAAACAACGAGTGGTAGATGCTTCCATGACGCCAGAGAGATATAGTCGGTTAGAAAGTCTTTATCGTAAAACGAAGGATGAACGGTTTTTAGATATGATTATGCATTATACTAAAATGAATCCGTTTTGCTATTATGAGAAAAGTTATGATTTTTATGATGAGTCACTTGCTTCTTTGATTCAGATTTTACATGAGGATGAAGAAATTATGATTTTTACGTTACGTTTAAAGCTTCTTAGAATGGAAGGAAGTAATGGATGTATGAATTATTATGAGAGTTTATATCATGTAGATTCTGAGCATCCTTGGGTTATATCAGAGGATACCCATCCTTATTGGTATCATTATCAAGTAAAAGGGTATTTTGATATTTTATGTGAATGTGGGAGAGATTATGTCGAACGAAGAATGCAAGAGAAAAATGAGTTTTTAGAGCAATGCTATTCTAACTATGAATTGAAACTTCAAAAGGAGAGAGAATTATGCAAGTAGAATTTCAGAAAAGGAATCAGGATTTAGAAAAGAATTTTGATGAAGCGATGAAGAATCCTAAATTTCAAAATTTGGTAAAACATTTGGGATGGAGTAAAAGAGAAGTATTATCACGGACTACAAAATTACAAGATACTTTGAGTGAGCTTGAGCACTGCGCTTCTTGTAAAGGTCTTTATATGTGTAAAAATCTTTATGCTGGTCATGTTTCTATGCCAAAGAAAGAAGAAGGACGTATTTATTTTACGTATGTTCCTTGTAAGTTTAAAAAACAGGAAGCAGAACAAAAGAAGGCTCATTTAAGTGAAGAAGATATTTGTGCGTCGGCACGAATGAAAGATATTGATGTGAAAGATAAGAAACGAATTCAAGTGATTAAATGGCTTGATCAGTTCTTTTCTGATTATGATTTTTCTCGGAACATGAAAGGTCTTTATTTGCATGGTAATTTTGGCTGTGGTAAAACTTTTTTAGTGAGTGCTTTACTTCATGAGTTAGAGGAGAAAAAGGGGGCTCGCGTGGAACTTGTTTATTTTCCGGAGATTTTAAGAACTTTGAAATCCGATTGGGAGATGTATGATTCTTATATGAATCATTATTCTACTGTTGATATTTTATGTATTGATGATATTGGAGCAGAGAAAGTGACGGAGTGGAGTCGGGATGAAGTACTAGGGACCATATTGCAAGCGCGAATGAATCATAATTTGACAACTTTTTTTACTTCAAACTTGAATAAGCAAGAGTTAGAAAATCATTTTATTATGAATGAAAAAGCTGATGAAAAAATAAAAGCTAGGAGAATTATGGAACGGATTAATCAACTTACTGTGGATATGGAGTTAATTAGTGAAAATCGAAGGAAGTAATTTCTAAGTGGTTTTTTGTGACTAGTGTAAAATGCACTAGTTTTTTTGCTTGTTTATTGATATAATTGACATGTAAGTTTGGTGATACGATGAAAAAATTGTTTGTTATAGCTTTTGCACTTTTCTTATCTTTTGGATTATTTCGTCAGGTGAGTGCAGCAGAAATATATGATTCTTCTTTATCTATTCGAGTTTTGGCAGGGGATGAAGTTACCGTGGATAGTATTTGTGCTGATCCTTCCTATCGCAAGCCGATGCTCTTTTTAGGCACACTTTTAAATTTTGTAAAAATCATAATACCGATAGTGATTATAGGATTTGGAATTATGGATTTTTATAAAGCGATTACTTCAAGTAAAGATGATGGTCTTACGAAAGCATTTAAGTCTTTGATGATTCGAGTAATTGCAGGAGTTGCGATTTTCCTTCTTCCTGGAATTGTTCAACTTGTTTTAAATATGGTTAATGAGTGGAGCGATTATTCGAATAACTGGTGTTGTTGTACAGAATGTTTGTTAAACGGAGAGTGTGACGTGAATTCTTGTAGTAGTGATTCTTGTAAAATTGAAGGGATGGATTAAATATGAAATGGAAGTATTTACTCATTATGGCGGTTGCTTTTTTGGTATTTTTACCTGTTGCATATGCTGATGGATTTTATTATGAAAATTCTAGTGGAAATTATATGTTATGTGAAAGTCGTGGAAACTGTATTGAGGTTCGTCCAGGACAAAGTGGAGTTACTTTTAACTTTACGACACAGCAAATTGCTTATGATAATGTCATTTATACCTTTAATTCTGTTGAACAGGACTTTTATAATAATTCTTTGAATGGTCAAACAAGAATGTTTTATTATAATGATTCTTCTGGCCGTTATGTTCTTTGTAATGCTGTAGGAGATTGTGAAAGATATACTTTTGATCAATTGTCTAGTCGTGGAGCAATTATCAATGCTGGTGTGTCTATTACACTTTCTAATGGAGAAGTTTATCTATATAAACAAAGTCAAGCTCCTGGTAGTGGAAGTAGTAGCGATGATAATGATGTTTCTGGTACAACTCCAAGTACTGGAGGTAGCACATCCGTTAGTGATTCTGAAACTTGTGGAAGACTTAAAGAACCCCTACAATTTATCGGTAATATTGTGCTTGTCGTAAAGATTTTAATTCCACTTATTATTATTGCTTTAGGAATGGTTGATTTCTTTAAAGCAATTACGAGTTCCAAAGATGATGAAATTAGAAAAGCAGCGAAGTCTTTTGCGTTCCGTGTTGTAGCTGGTGTTATTATTTTCTTTATCCCTACATTGGTTAGTTTGGTTTTTTCCCTTATTTCTTCTTGGGCTAATTTAAAAGGGGAATTTGATGCTTGTCAGAAGTGTATTTTAAATGTTAGGAGTTGTGAGTAATGGATTATTGTTCTGGACTTAGTAGTACTTTTATTTTTATCGGTCATATTGTCCGAATTGCTAAAATCTTTATTCCAATTATCATTATTGGCTTTGGAATGATCGATTTGTTTAAAGCAATTGTTGGTAGTAAGGAAGATACTTTAATGAAAGCAGTGAAGTCTTTAGTCTTTCGTTGTATTGCGGGTGTATGTATTTTCTTTTTACCAGCACTTATTAGCCTGATTTTCAGTTGGGTTGATGCTTGGAATGAAAGTGAGTTCTGGGGATGTTTCAATTGTATCTGGGATGTTGGTAGTTGTACGAGTGATTAATTTGAATACTGAGAAAATTTCTTGGTATTTTTTTATTCCCTTCCTTGTAATCAAGTATACTTTTTGATACAATGTTATTGTACAAAAGTAGGTGATGTTATGGATTCGACAACCTTATTTGATGTGCAGATACTCAAAAGTGCAAATGCAAAGATGGTTTTAAAAGAAGTTGCAAAGTTGTTAGAAGAGAGAGGATATCAACCGATTCATCAGATTGTTGGTTATTTAATGAGTGGAGATCCTGGATATATTTCCTCTTATAAGGGAGCACGAGATAAAATTTTGACCATTGATCGGGCTGAGTTACTAGTCTTTATTTTACAGGAGTATTTAAAATGAGGTATTTAGGATTAGATTTAGGGACGAAAAGTTTGGGAGTTTCTGTTAGTGATTTTTCCAATACTTTTGCTATGCCTTATCAAACACTTCATTTTCCAGAGAATGAGTATGAAAGTGTAATAGATGCATTAGAGAAAATTGTGAAAGAAAAGAAGATTACTGATTTTGTATTAGGGCTTCCTAAGAACATGGATAATTCTTGTGGCTTCGCGGCCCAGAGAAGTCAGGATTTTGCAGAACTTTTAAAGCAAAAGTTTTGTCTGCCAGTGCATTTTGTAGATGAAAGACTAACTACGAAAGAAGCAGAGAGAATTTTACTGCAAGCAGATAAATCACGCAAGAAAAGAAAAAAAGTCATTGATAATGTTGCTTCTTCGTTAATACTAGAAACGTTTTTGAAAGAAAGGATAGAACATGAAAGAAAATAATGAAACTGTTAGTAATGATGTTTTTGTTTTAGAAAGTGAAGATGGTAAAGAAATGGAATATCAAAAGTTATTTGCCTTTGAGTCTTCTGAAACGAATAAGAATTATATTGTTTATACTGATAATACGCATGATGAAAGTGGTGCTTTGAGAGTGTATGCGAATGTGTATGAAAAAAATGGTAAGGTTTTGGGGGCTTTGGAAACAGAAGAAGAATGGAATACGGTAGAAAGTATTTATGCAAAACTACAAGAGAAAGTGGGTACAGAAAAGTAATGAAGAAAGTTTTAGTGATACTAGGAGTGATAATCCTTCTTATGATTATTGGGGGTGTTTCTTTTTATTTTTGGGGAATGGGCGCGAAGTCCGAAGATACTTCTCTTGTAACATTCGTGATTGAAAATGGAACTAGTAAGACTACGGTGGCCGAGAATTTAGAAAATGCAGGACTCGTTCGTAATCAATATGTTTTAGACTTGTATTTATTTTTTAGTCGCGACAATATTCAAGCTGGAGAATATGAACTTAGTCCTTCGATGACTCCAGAAGAAATGATAAAAAAGTTTTCTCGTGGGGATGTAAAAATCAATACGGTGAGTGTTACTTTAAGAGAAGGTTTAAGAATTACTGATTATGCAAAAGAACTTTCTCTGAACTTTGATTTTACTGAAGAAGAGTTTTTAGCACAGGTGAATGATCCTACCTTTTTGAATGAACTTGTGAATTCTGGTGAGTATTGGTTTTTAACGAGTGAAATTTTAAATAGTGATATTTATTATGGATTAGAAGGGTATTTGTATCCAGATACTTACGAGTTTTTAGAGACTGTTACTCCTCGAGAGGTTATTATAACTTTGCTTAAGCAAACCGGGACAAAGTTAGAGCCTTATAGAGAGGCTATTACGAGTAGTGGATATACGACTCATCAAATTCTAACTCTCGCGTCTATTGTGGAAAAAGAAGCGAATACAGCAGAAGACCGTAAGACGGCTGCTCAAGTTTTTTATTCTCGTCTTCGAGATAATTGGTCTTTAGGAAGTGACGTTACGACTTATTATGGAGTTGGTAAGAGTTTAGACGATTATTTAACTGTGGATGACATTAATAATATGAATCCATATAATACTCGTTTGACAGATGGACGAATGAATGGTAAACTACCTATTGGACCGATTTGTAATTCGGATATTAGTAGTATTGATGCGGTGTTAAATCCAAGTGATACGAATTACTACTATTTTGTTGCTAATACTTGTACTGGAGAAGTATTCTTTCAAGAGAATTATTCTGAGTTTATTTCTAAAGCTCAAGAGCTGCAAAGTATCTGTGCAACAAATTAAAGAAAGTGAGTACTATGAAAAATTTAATATTAGAAATGGAAGAATATGCCAAAGAGCATAATGTGCCGATTATTGAAAAGGAAAGCATTGCTTACTTGATGAAGTTTATTAAACAACATGATATTAAGAGTGTTTTAGAGATTGGTAGTGCCATTGGTTATTCTGGTATTTTAATGGCTTCTAGTAGTCAACAAGTGAAAGTTACCACGATTGAACGTGACGAGACTAACTATATGGAAGCTTTAAAAAATGTAAAAAAATGTGGTTTTGAAGGTAAAGTGACGGTTGTATTTCAGGATGCTTTAGAACTTAATTTAGCAGAAGGCACAGAGTATGATTTGATTTTTATTGATGCTGCAAAAGGACAATATAAAAAGTTTTTTGAAAAATATAAGTATTTTTTAGCACCTGGAGGCGCAATTATTACTGATAATTTAAAGTTTCATGGATATGTTGGAAAGTCTGATAAGATTGAAAGTAAGAATTTAAGACAATTAGTTGGAAAAATAGAAGGGTATATTGACTTTTTGAAAACCAATGAAGAGTTTGATACAGAGTTTTTGGATATTGGAGACGGACTCTCTGTTAGTGTAAGGAAAAATGATGAAAAATAAATATCTTGTTTTAGCTGGAAATAATAAGTTAGAGAAAGTGGATAATACCCTTTTTCTTTTTCCGTTAAAGGGCTACTGTGTTGGAATGAGTCATGAGTATGCTATTCAAGAAATTCCAAAAGGCTCTTACATTTATGTCAATCGACTTTTTGATTCTTCGCTCATGAATTCTTTTATAGAACTTTATCCTTCTATTTTAAAATGTGCTCAGGGTATTGTTTTTGAAGATTTAGGCGTTTTAGAAGTGTTAAAAGAAAAGAATAGTCCTTTAAAAACTATATTATATGCAACTCATGCAGTTTGTAGTTTAGAGACTACTTTAGCTTATCTTTCTTATGTTGACTCAGTTATTTTGTCGCCTGATATTACCTTAGAAGAAATAAAATATATTTCTAGTCAGGCGAAGGTTGGGGCTGTTTTGTTTGGACATTTGCCACTTATGTATTCTAGAAGGCAATTGGTTACTAATTATGCGAGACATTTTGGTGTAGAGAGAACAAATCCATTTCTTATTAAAGAACCAATTCATAATAAAGAGTTTCTTTTAGTAGAAAATGAATATGGAACGGTTTTGTATGATCATGCAGTATATAATGGATACGAACTACTTGATTGTCCGTGTGAGTATTATCTTCTTAATTTGGAATTTACTCAAATTGAACATTTTTCAGAGTGGTTAAAAGAATTCGAAGCTGGTCAATATCCATCTACTTCTTCTTTCTTTTTGCATCAAGAGACGATTTACCGGCTACCGCCAAAGGAGGAACGTCATGATTGAATTACTCGCACCAGCAGGTGATTTAGAAAAATTAAAGTTTGCTTTTCATTATGGAGCTGACGCGGTTTATATCGGAGGGCAAAATTTTAGTTTAAGAGCGAATGCAAAGAACTTTTCTTTAGAAGATATCAAAGCAGGAGTAGAATATGCTCATAAGATGCAAAAAAGAGTTTATGTAACCGTTAATATTATTTTTCATAATAAGGATACAGAAGGTTTGGAAGAGTATCTATGGGAATTATCAAGAATTCATGTGGATGCGGTGATAGTAAGTGATTTGTTTGTTATAGAGCTTATTCGTAAACAGAATATTCCTTTGGAAGTTCATTTGTCTACTCAGGCAAGTGTTTTAAATCATAAGAGTGCTTCTTTTTATAAAAGTTTAGGAGTTACAAGAATTGTTTTAGCACGTGAGGCAAGTAGGGAAGATATTAAGGCGATTAAGGAAAGTACTGGTTTAGAGCTTGAATGTTTTGTTCATGGGGCTATGTGTACTTCTCTTTCGGGACGTTGTGTGTTATCAAACCGTCTTACTAACCGTGATGCAAATCGCGGGGGATGTGCTCAGATTTGTCGTTGGGTTTTTGAGGTAGAAGATTCTCCTAAGTTTAGTATGACAAGTAAAGATTTGAATATGATACCTTATTTGGAAGAAATGATTACGTCGGGCGTTAACTCATTTAAAGTGGAAGGTCGAATGAGAGGAATTTATTATATCGCAACGGTTATTTTATGTTACCGAAGAATGTTAGATAAAATAAAGGACCATTCCTTAACGAAGGCAGATGAAGCATATTATTTAGCCCTTCTTAACCGAGTAGCTAATCGCGAGAGTAGTCCACAGTTTTTTGATAAACTTCCTGGTGAGAAAGAACAATATTTTTTAGGGCGACAAGAAGTTTCTAATCAAGATTTTTTAGGATTAGTTTTAGATTACGATGAAAAAGAACAGATAGTTACTTTAGAACAAAGAAATTATTTTAAAGTTGGCGATGAAGTACAATTTTTTGGGCCAAATATGGAAACTTTTTCGTATACAGTTCATACAATATGGAATGAAAATGGAGAAGAAATTTCTATAGCAAATCATCCTAATATGATTTTAAAAATGCCACTTGACAGACATGTGTCAAGGCTTGATATGATGCGGATAAAAGTGTTTGACAAAGAGTCTTTTTTATAGTATGATGTTGCACGATTGATTGATTAGAAAGTGATGATGAAATGAAAGAACAAGAATTTATTTTGACTCCAGAAGGTTATTTGGAGTTGGAAACAGAATTAAATGAGTTAAAAACGGTGGTAAGACCACGTATTATAAAGGATTTAAAGGATGCTAGAGCTCAAGGAGATTTATCTGAAAATGCAGATTATGACTCTGCTCGTGATGAACAAGCTCAAGTAGAAGCACGAATTAAAGAATTAGAATATAAGTTAGAACATAGTACGATTGCTGATTCTAAGGAAAAAGGTGTTGCTGCTATTGGTTCTACTGTTGTTATTTTGTATGACGATGGGGAAGAAGATGAATACAAAATTGTTGGTTCGATGGAAGCAGATCCATTTGAAAATAAAATTTCTAATGAAAGTCCAATTGGTCAAGCTGTAATTGGCCATAAAAAAGGAGAAACCATTGAAGTATCTAGTCCTAACGGAAGTTATTCTGTTACCATTAAAGATATTAAATAATTGTAAGAAAGAAAAGACGATAGTGTCTTTTTTTTCATTAAAAAAAATGCTATAATTTTTTTAAGGATGTGATCATAATGTTACTGAATCATAAAGGTTATACTATAAAAGAAATGATTATTTTGTGTGCTGTCTTAGCGATTATTTTTGCTATTGGAATTACGAGGGTTAGTTATGCTTATCAAGAAGCCGATCAAACAGAAGAGATGGAAGCTACCTGGAACGATGAGCTTATTCGTGCTGCGCGTGTTTATGTTGAAGCTCATCCTGATGAATTTAAAGATCCTGAAACTTATTTTTATGGTAGTGAATTAGTAGAAAATAATTATTTTATTCATGTTGATGAAATTGATGTAGATAATGTCCGATTTAAAGTAACTCATACGGATGGTAGTGAAGATTATCAAGTGGAGATCGCATAATTTATGGCAATTACCAAGACTAATTTTATTGAATATACAAGATGTGATAGATATGTTGCTTTAGAGGATATTCGTGAGTCTGTATTACAAAGAACGATAAGTTACCAAGAATATAAGAAGGAAGAAGAAAATCAAAAATTAAAAGAAATTTTTGATGCGATGTTTGATACAGATTCTTCTTTTGACGTTATTGATAAGACTAGAAAAGAAAATCCTCAATTAAAGGCAATGAATCCTTATTATAAGCGAGTAGAATTAGAAGCAGGACGTCTTGCAGAAGACTCATTTCCTGGGAAAGTTGTTTATGCAGAAAAAACGAGTGATCAAAAATGTTTTTCTTGTGTATATAAAGATGTTCTTTTTCTTTGCTATGTTGATATTTATAGTGAAGCAGATGACGTTTCTATTATCGAAGTGAAGGCTACTACTTCTAAAAAATACTTAGAACTTATGGGAGGATATTATCGAAAAGAAAAATATTCTATTTTTTCTCGGAAAGGCAATATTTATCAATTAAAGGGAGAAATTCCTGATTATCCTTTGGAAAAGGAAATGGATCGGAAAACGTATGAATCTTTAAAGAGTAAATTGATGGATCGTTATGGTATAGGGTCTTATATTTATGACCTTGCTGTACAACGTTTTATGATTGAAAAGGACCCTAAGAAACCAAAAAAGAATATTCATTATTATTTAGGGGTTTTAAATGGCGATTATGTATATGATGGATATGAAGAACATCACAAGGCAGTGTATCACAAGGATGCTTTTGGTAATGAATTGATTACGTTTTTTGATATGACAGAAGTTACGAAGAAATTTCAAAATCTTGTACAAAAAGATGCCGATAGACTGATTCACAATCTAATTCATCCCGATAGTAAGGAAGTTTCTTTAGGATGTTCCTGTGGATATAAAAAACAAACGCAGTGTAAGTATTTTAAGGATGTTTGTGGAAGTAAGATTCCAGAGAAAAATAGCTCTTTGTGTTATGTGAATAACGGAGCAGGATTTTTAACGGAAAACGGGAAAAGAATTAAAGGATTAGAGCTTATCAATGCCGGGTATCTTCATATGCTTGATGTACCCGAAGAGTGGATTTGTAAAGAAAATCATCGGATTCAAAGAGAATGTGTGAGAACACATGAACCGTTTTTACAAAAAGAGAAAATTCGGGCAGCTTTTCATACTTTAGAATATCCGATTTATCATTTGGATTTCGAGACGTTTCCATCACCAATTCCGAGGTTTCGTGGAGAAAGACCTTATACTCAAAGCCCTTTTGAGTTTAGTTTGCATATTGAACGTGCCCCAGGTGTTTGTGATAAAGAGAAAGATAATGTTATTTTTCTTGCTAAGACCACAAAGGATGAACGAAAGGAACTGATCGAGTGTTTACTAGAGCATGTCGATGTGAATAAAGGTACCCTTTTTGCTCAGAATGTAGCATTTGAAAAAGGACGGATTAAGGAACTCGCATCTATTTTTCCAGAGTATCATGATGATTTAATAAAGCTTTATCATCGAGGTTTTGATTTGCTATGGATTGTCAATAATCAGAAAAGTTTATATGAACGATTGGGATTTTCTAGAGATGAAGTAGAAACTTTTAATTTTTATGATGAGAGACTGAATGGATCTTTCTCTATTAAAAAAACTTTGCCTGTTTTTAGTGATTTAACGTATGCCAATTTAGATGTGAAAAACGGTACAGAAGCGATTATAGAATATGCAAATTATGATTCTATGACTAAAGAAGAGCTTTTGAAAACTCAGGGGGCTCTGCGTATTTATTGTCAACAAGATACTTGGGCTATGGTAGAAATTTTAAGGGCACTTCGGAAACTTATTTTTTGAAATATATAAAAAATGCCCTATTTTAGCTAAAAGACATAAAAGAATTTTAATCTATTTTGGTTTAAAAAAAAATTAATCTCATTGAAGGAAGTATGAAAGCGATAAAATACCCAATCATTTATACTTTTAGTAAGTGATCACCGAAGGGTTTTATATTAAAAATCAAATTATAAAAAGACAGATGTAGAGTCGTTGTAGTTTCGACTTACTCTGTCTTAAAATTTTGGCTTCACTTAACTTAATTGGAGAAGAACAAGAGTTTTATTAATTAATATTATTTTTTTCTATTTTTTCTTTGCAAGAACTAGTTTTTTTGCTTTTTCTATTTCTGTACTAGGAATATTTGGGTTTAAAATTTTAGATATTTTAGGTTCTTTGCTGTTAATGTAAATTGCATTAGGCATCATTTTAGCTTGTAATAATGAATATTTTGGTAATTCTATCTCGTCAATTGAAACAGTATACATATACCCGTCATTAGTTTTAAAAGAAATTTTCAAAAATGATAGTTCTCCATTTTTACTGCCGTGAATTAATAAACAAGGAGTAAATGAAGTGACATAACTTTCTGGTATTTTGTCAATCATATTAATCGCGTCAATTAAGATATCATCTGGATTTAGGCTTTTTAATCTTTTTAATAAGTTTATTTTATAAAATTCAAGCAATTCATTTTGTTCTCTTAATTGCAATCCATTGCACCACTCATCTCCATCTAAAATAAATTGTCTTTCTTTAAATTTTAATAATTCAGCTAGTTCGTTATGAGTCATAAATATTTCTTTATGTTTATCTGCATTTATTTTAGGAGTACTAGATATTAGTAAGGCATCGTTGCCATCTTTTAACGCAAAATAATACTTTAAGCTTTTATTTGAAAAAAGCAAATATTGCCTTTCGAAGGATAATATTTGATTGACCATAATATATTTTTGGAATAATATTCTTTGTTTATGTATTGGAATATTTGAATACGGAAATTTATCTTTTCTTTTATCATCTATGTAAGTATTAATTAATTCCATATTTGGCCAATCGGCATATTTAAAACTTTTATTATCTAATAAAGCCATAAAATGTTGGTATCCTAACATTATTTGAAAATAATCATCTTCTACGTAATGTGCTGGTATTCTTTGAATTATTTTTTTGCTTTCCATTTAAAACCACCTATACTTTTGAACTATAATTCTTTTGATTTATTATACTTTATTTTTGAAAAATCGTCAATTTTTTGTCAATTTTTACAGTATTTGTTGTATGTTTTGTGTAAATTTTAGTATTATAGTACCGTAAGGACGTGATAAATATGTTATATCCATCTATTGATAAATTACTTACTATAGTAGATTCTAAATACAAGCTTGTTCACGTGGCATCTATTCGTAGTAAACAGATGTTAGAGAATCATCATTATCAAATGGCCGAGAATGAATATCATAATAAGAGAAGTATTGGACGAGCTTTAGAGGAATTGGATAAAGGACTTATTACTGTGATTACTCACAAAGAAAAATAAGTTCTTTTTTTGTCAATATTTTTAGGGTTGAAAGTAAAAAAAGAAACAAAAGGTTTTATAGTTGTTTCTTTTTTATTATTGGTATTTTTTATATATTTTTCTTTCTCTAACTGGAAATTCTCCTCCATATAAATCTACAAATTTGTTTTTGTTTTGATCGCCAACGGCCACTAATGAATTGCTTATTTCTTCTGTATCAATTACTCGAATTCTTTTGCCAATCAAATCGTTGATATTTTTTGCTTTCGTTCTTTGTAAGAGAAACATTAATTTTGTTATATCTCCTAAACTAGATGTATTAAAACTGTAATTAGTCGGAAAGTATTTTCCTTCTACGTTAAATTGAATTAAAACGGTGTTATTTTCTACAATTATATTGGAAATTACCGCATTGGTAGTAATCATATTATTCCTCCCTTTTTTTATAAGAGATATTCTATTTTATTATTATGTTTTTGTTAAATAAATTGTATTTTAGTTAGTGTACATAAAAAGGAGTAAGTTCTCATATGCGAAATTTTTAAAAGTGTGACAAAGAAACAAGCAAAATTTAAAAAAACTCATAAATTATCATTGAAAGGAGAAGAAATTTATGAGTCGAATTTTGTTAGATGGAGAAAATCAAATTACCAATCCTTATTCCAATAGTCATCCAGCGGTAGATGTTGTTAAAAAGTGGTATCAACAAGATACCGTTATCGCCCACAGTGCAGGAGAAGTTGTTATGGTACAAACGGGACAGCCTCATAATCCTGGGTCAACTGGTAATGCAAGTTATGGAAATTTTGTAAAAATAAAACATGATGATGGGTATTATACATTATATGCACATTTAAAAGAAGTCTATGTAAATAAGGGGGATCGTGTATCACAATCTCAAAGGCTTGGATACATGGGAGATACTGGCAACGCTTATGGGGTTCATCTTCATTTTGAGATTCGAAATCAAAGTGATGTGCGAATTGATCCTGAACCATACTTAGATCGTGATTTACCGAGTGATACTCGTTCTATTAAATATCAAGTGTATGATAATGTAAAAAAATATTGGCTTCCTAATGTTTTCGTTGGAACAAATGACTATGCTGGTAATTTTGGAAATGCAATCGGTGGAGTGTATGCCGATACTTATCGAATAAGAGTTCATGATATGAATAAGGGATATTGGCTTCCTTGGGTAGAAAATCGTCATGACTATGCTGGAAATCTTGGAAATAATATTGATGGTGTTCAAATAGAAGGGGCTACTTACAGAGTACACTTAAAAGGTGGTTCATGGCTTAGTTGGGTCAATAAAGTAGATAATACTAGTAGTGGTTATGCAGGTATTTATGGCCGGGCGATTGATGCAATCCAAATAAAATAGACAAATAGAGTTTCTACTTGTCTTTTTTCATCTTTCTTGTTAATTTTCTTGTAAATGGATGTTTTTCTTTTTTTGGAGCTGGGAAGTATGGGATTAAAGAATCTTTGTCTATGAATAAATCATAATCTTTTTCTGGAGTTGTAGTAATATGTTTTTGGAAAATTCCTAGTCTTTGTAATAGAGGGGTTGTTTCTTCTTGGGGAGCATTGAACCAAATGTAATTATCTTCATTTATTTTTAAAAGAATTGCATCTTCATATGCTGTTTGGGTATATTGATATAAAGTATGAAATTTTATATGTCCTAATTCAGAATCTGGTACTAGTCTTTCTTTACCATACATAATGTAATTGTAAATATTTAGACATCTTTCGATTTTTCCGGTAAGCATTTCTTTGTCGTTTTTCATCATAAGTCCTTTCTATCAATGAAAAAAACCCTTTTTAGGGTTTTGTAATTATTCTTGGTGGAGGACGTGGGACTCGAACCCGCGACCCTCTGCGTGCAGGGCAGATGCTCTAGCCAACTGAGCTAGTCCCCCAACGAACAAATACATCTTATCATAGAAAAGTGACATCTGCAAGCATTTTTTTTCAAAACTTTGTATTTTTTGCTATTTTTAGAAGATTTTTTTCATTTATTTTATGAAATCAAAGGAAAGTGTAGAAATCTATACAGATTTCATAGTTTTTAGTAGATTATTTTTTGCTCTTACTATATAATATTTTTAGAAAAGGAGTTAGAGTATATGCAAGGATTTACGAATGAGAATGTGATGAAGGAATATCACAGATTAAGAAATATGGCTTTGATAGGAATCTTTTTAGTAGTTGTTGCCATATTGTTTATTTTATATGGAGTTTACAAGAATAGTTCTCCAGAGGCTATTTCTTTGGCAGGTCAAATGGAGAGTGGTTTACAAACAGATGAATATGCTTATATTGATGTGACTGCTGAACCTTATGGATTTGCTTATTTTGAAGGGGAAGAAGACTATTATTTTTACTATGTGTTTGATGAAAACTATATGTATGTTGTGAGAATGAGAGATAATACTTACGAATCATTTCTTACAGATGATTTACTTGAGAACCCCAAACGTATTAGTGGAATGACAAAGACGATTCCAGAAGATATTAAAGAGATTGCTATTGAAGTGTATAATGAAGAAATGGAGGAAGAAGATCAGATTACTTCTGGTGATTTTACAAGATATTTTAATGATGTTTATTTAGATGCGGAAGCGCTTCCTTTAACTGAAACGGATGTTTTTGTTATCATAGGAGTTGTTGTCATTACCGTTGGTGCGATTGTATTATTATGTGGTGGGGTTATGTTAATGCGTTATAAGAAAAACATCAAGAAATTGTCTAATGAAGATATTCAAAAGATTGACCAAGAATTAAATGATAAAGAAACATTTTTCTATAAAACTGCTCATGCAGCTTTGACTAAGAATTACGTGGTTCACTTTGGTAATACTTTTGAAGCTATTTTGTATCAGGATATCATTTGGATTTATCCTTATGAAATTAGACAACGTGGAGTTAAAACTAGTCAGAGTATTCAGATTATGACAAATGATGGAAAAATGCATGGTATTGCCAGTATGGGTACTTATACGAAGAAGAGTAGAGAAATCTATGAAGAGATTTTTGATACTATTGTAAAAAAATGTCCTAATGCCTTAGTGGGATTTACTAAGGAAAATAAAAAACTTGCTAAAGAAAAAATAAAGAAATAATTTATAGAACTATCTAAGTTTGCAAACTAGATAGTTTTTTTTGAAAAATTTCTCTTAAAAAAAGGAAATCTAATTTTTTTCCGTAATAATTATAATAGAAGAGAAAAACTCTTCTTAGAAAGGAGAAAAAAATTGCCTAATATTAGCATCTTAGATAATCTGCATGGTGATTTGATGTTTAAAGAGATTTTCGGAACTCAAAAAAATGTTAGATTCACTGAATACTTACTAGAACTTTTAAAAGGATATGAAAGACATTCTTTAAATGGCAAAGTCACTGTTTTAAATGAAGTTTTCTTAGAAAAGACCAAATTAAAAGACAAAGGAATCACTTCAGATATTTTGGCCAAAGTTGGGGATGAATTTATAACCCTTGAAATGTACACGTCTTTTGAAGAAGATGATTTCACAAAAAGTAGAGTTTATCTTGCTAGAGTCTATGGCACTAGTTTGGAAATCGGTGAAAAGTACCAAACTCAACCAAAAGTCACGCAATATAATTTTTGTGAATCTTGTCAAGTTTCTAGAATCGCTGAGTTTGAAACAGATTTTCTTTTTATGGACAAGAAGACGAAAGAAATTCTTTCTGAAGATGTAGAAGGATATATTTATCGTCTTGACACGATAGAAAATGTAGCTTATGATGATAACAGAAAAGAAAAATTATTAAAGTTAATGAAAATGATTTATGCTAAAAGTAATGAAGAAAGATTAGAAATAGCGGAAGGAAGTGAGATTCTTATGAATTTAGCACAAGTAATGAAAGAATTTGTAAATAATGAATCTGTTTTAAAATTTAAAAGTTTAGTTGGAAAACATGAAGAGATCGCAAGGAGAAATGGAAGACGTGAAGGAATTCAAGAAGGAAAAAGAGAAGAACGAATTGCGCGTAGTATAGAAATCGCTAAGAATTTATTGAATCTCAACATTGATATCTCTACGATAATGAAATCCACTGGCTTATCTAGACAGGAAATCCTAAAATTACAAGAGAGCTAATATAACAAAGCTCGGTAGTGAAGAGGTTCGATATAAAATAATATTTATTTTTTGCAAAGAAGAATTTATTGTTTTCTTCTTTTTTCTTTTACTTGAAAAATAGTGGTGAAATCGTGTAAAATAGTATACGTAAAATAGGGTAGGAAGTAGAGGTGAACCATGAAAAAAGAATATAAGCGAACTTTATGTGTTATTGGGGTGATTCTTTTAATTGTTGTAAATTTTGCTTTCTTTTGGATTGGATACCAAAGTTTTATGTATCCTAAGTTAAGTGAGTTTTCTATTACTAATGTGGAAAGTGTTGGTTCCTCTTTAGTTTTGAATGTTACTAGTTCTAATCATGCGACAAAGTATGAAGCAAAGATTATGAAAGATGATGAAGTTATCTATCAAACTACAAGTGATACTGAAGTGATTCCTCTTACTAATTTTACCGCGAACTATAATGAAACATTTACAATTGATGTTGTTGCATATAATAAAAATGAGGAGAAAATAGAAAGCACAAATAAATTAGAATATACCTATCAGGATGCAACGTTTTTAACAACACAAGATCATTATATTACAGAGAATCAAGACATGGTGTTATATTTAGAAGGATATCATATGCAAGATAATTATACTGTGGAACTCTTTTATAATCAGAATAAGATTTACGAAAGTGTTGTAACAGGAGAGGATATTGTGATTTCTCAAGATGTCGTAAAAGGATATTCTGGACGTATTACGGCGAGACTTAAAAATAGTTATGATAGAATTGTTAGTACCTTTAACTTTTATTTAAATACTCCGGTTGTTGGTAAGCTTACTTTGATAAGCCCAAATGATGGATATCGAACAAGATGGAATGATGTTATTATTGAATTTTTAGGGGGAGAAAATGCCAATCATTTTTATGCGAATTTGTATATGGGAGAGAATTTGGTAAATCGAATAGAAGTTTTGAAAAAAGGTAATTTTGTAGTAATACCAGCTGACGCTTTTATGGAAAATATAGATTATCGTATCGTATTAGAAGCAGTGTATGAGGATTATACTGAGATCGCTGAAACTTTAAGTGTCAATGTAAGTATAGGGGCGAAGGAAACAACAAATCCGGTTTACGTTTCTCATAATCCAACATTTATTCGGGCTGGTACGGCAGTAGAGTTAAAAAGTAGAACTGCAAATACAACGATTTATTATACAACGGATGGTAGTGATCCAACTACCGATAGTATGGTTTATAAAGAGCCAATTGTTATTAATGGTGATGCAACCATTAAAACTTATGCTGTTTCTAATAATCGATATGATTCTGAGGTCAATACTTATAATTTTCAAGTTCGTGAGAAAAATTTAGTAGTTTATCTAAGTCCAAGCAATCAAAATGGAAATTATGGAGTTGCTAGTACTGGATTTACGACTGAAATGGAAATTATGAATAAAATTGCTGATGTTGTAGAGGCTACTTTAAAAAATAATGGAGTGACGGTATATCGTAATTCTCCGAGTGGGGATATTAATGCTTGGGTTGCTACAAGTAACTATGTCCATGCTGATTTTCATTTGGCAATTCACTCGAATGCTTCTTCAAGTCACGAAGCACGTGGGATTGAAATCTATGTCGATGATGCCCAGTCGAATGCTCTTTCGGTTGCAACCAATATTTATAATAATTTATGGAGTATCTATCCAGGAAATGCCGTTTCTACATATGATCGGGGTGTCAAATACGCAAATGGGGCGCTTGGAGAAGTAAACGATGAGTTTTTACCAACAGGAGCTTTAATTGAGGTTGCTTATCATGACCAGTATGACGATGCTTTGTGGATTATGCAAAATATAAGTACTATAGGAGAAAATATTGCTAATTCTATTCTTTCCTATTATAATTAAGTTATAGAAAGAGAGTTGTTATGAAATATATTACATTTGCTGTTCCGTGTTATAATTCAGAAAGCTATATGGAACATTGTATCGAATCTTTATTAGTTGGAGGAAAAGATGTTGAAATTATTTTGGTAGATGATGGAAGTCGTGATAACACTGCTAAGATTGCCGATAAGTATGAAAAAAAGTATCCAGATATTGTACGAGCAGTTCATAAAGAAAATGGTGGCCATGGCTCTGGGGTAAATAAAGGGTTAGAACTAGCTACAGGTCTTTATTATAAAGTGGTCGATTCTGATGACTGGGTAGATGAAGCGTCTTTAAAAAAAGTGTTAGAGGCTATTAAAAAGTTAAAAAAAGACAACACTTTAGTAGATATGATGGTTGTAAATTATGTCTATGAAAGACATCATGAACAAAAAGAAATTAAATATGTGAATACATTACCAGAAAATAAAGTTTTTGGCTGGGATGAAGTAGGCAAATTCAAAAAAGATGCTTATTTACTTATGCATTCCGTTATTTATAATACAAAATTTTTAAAAGAAACAGGTTTAAAATTACCAGAAAAAACATTTTATGTAGATAATATTTTTGTATATTATCCTCTTCCTTATATTAAGACAATGTATTATTTAAATACCCCTTTTTATCGTTACTTTATTGGAAGAGAAGACCAATCTGTTAATGAGAAAACAATGATTAAGCGAATTGAACAACAACTGTATGTCAATAAATTAATGATTGATTTTTATGATCCATATGAATATTGGGATACAAATCGAAATTGCGCAAAATATCTCATTCATTATATTGATATTATGATGAGTGTATCGACTATCTTATTACAAATCTCTAATACCAAGGAACATCAACAAAAAAGAAAAGAGTTATGGCAATATTTAAAGGAAAAAAATCCGATGTTGTATAAAACATGCAAATTGAGTTTATCTGGAGCGACATGTTTACCAAGATTTCTTTCTATTCCAGGTTACAAAATTGCTCAAAAAATTTATAAATTTAATTAAGAGATTGTAGGAGTTTTTGGGGTGATAATGTGAAGAAAAAGAAAATATTTAAAAGGATTTGTCTAGGAATTGGCATCGTTTTAGTATTCCTTGTCGTGCTCTATGTGTTTTTTATAAATGCTATACAAGAAAAAGCAACGGTTTTAGAACAAGAATTTGCACATATTGAGGAGTTAGTAGAAAGAGATACTATAGATTATGATAGAGTTTATTATTATACAGATCGAACAGTTTTAGATGGTACGTTTGGCGAGTTGGAACGGGCGACGAAAAATTATATTCGTGATGTTTATCAGGAGTTAGAAGGATTAGAAAAGATTGTATCTAGTTCAGAGTTTCAAGGGTTACTTAGTGCGAATGCTATTTTAGAAGATGGGCCTTTATTTGTGGATAGTCAAGCATATGTAGAGCAAACAAGAAAAGATTTAGAACAGAAAAAAGAGACGATGCTTTCTTTATTGGAACAAGATAAAATTATGGAATATTTTGATGATATTCAGGGGTTCTTTGCTGAATCAATTAAAGAGGAACTTGAAAAGTCTATTACTGATGATTTTCAGGCTACCAAAGAAGATGTAGAACTTTTAATCGATACTTTAGATGATTATCTTGCACTTGTTTCTAATACAATGACATTTTTAACGAATCATCAAGATAGTTGGGAGTTGGAAGGAGAATACATTTCTTTTGCAACCGACGAACTTTATAATACTTATGAAGCGTTTATTGCGAGAATTAATGATTTATCCTATCAATTAAATTCTATTTAAAGCGAGAAAAGAGGCATATATGAAAACGTTTCGAAAAATAGTTTCTATTTTGGCCACGATTCTTCTTGCAATTATTAGTATTTGTTTGACTGTTTCTTTAATTATGAAATGGAATTTACAGGAAGAAAAGTTAAGTGCAACCTTAGAAGCTACAGATATTAGTTTTTTGTTAAATTCTTTTGGAGAAGAGGGGACACGTTTTGTAGAAGATATTAGAAATTTTTTGGAAACAATAGGAATTCCAAGCGATACTATTGAAGATGTTTTAAACAGCGATGTAACAAAAGATTTTTTGAGCAAGTATACTATAGAAATATTAAATTATTTTTTGTATGAAACTAAGGTTCCTGTTATATTGAAAGAAGATATTGAAACTTTGGTACTGCAAAATTATAAAGTAGTAGAGGAATCTTTGGAAGCTAAAGGACTTCCCTTTACTGAAACTCAGAAACAGCTGATTGAAAATAATGTAGAAAAATATTCTAAAGTGATTATGGATTTTTTTCCAACGATGAATTTGTTAGCTCAGAGATTCGAAGAAAATATTGTTTTTTATCATGGAATACGCTTACAAGATGTTATGCATTTTCTAGGGTGGCTTACTTACTCAAAAACAATCCTTGTTTTGGTTATTAGTGTTCTTATCTTGTTCGTGATTTTAATAGCATGTAATTTTCATAAAAGACAATTTTGGCTCTATTTACAAAAAATGCTGTATGCCTATATTTTTGTTTTTATTGGAGTCGAAATTATATTAAGTACCATAATAAAAGAGTGGATTATGAAAGAAATTGTTACAGCTCAGGAATTTACGAATTATATGGTCAATGTGCTTTGTAAAGATTTATGGATTTTTATAATTTTAGCAATAGTGGTAGTATTATTATGTAATCATTTTAAGAAAGGAAGAAAAAAATATGCGTCAATACTTGATGAGCTATACCCAAGAAGTGGAGGAAAAACTGAAGAAGAAAGTAGAGAAAAATGATTTAGAAGAATTAGCTGTGAAAATAAGTTTTTTCCAGCATGAACGATTGATTCATCTATTCGTCACTTTCTTTTTTGCAATCTTTGCTTTAGTCTTTTTAGCCCTAGGAATGATTTCCTATACCTTCTTAATTATTTTTGCAATTTTAATTGTTTTCTTATTATTTTATGTTGTCCATTATTTCTTTTTAGAAAATCATGTGCAATATTTATATAAGTTGTATGATGAGATGCGAAAAAAAGCTATCAAAGATTTATAAATCGTGATCGTTTGTGAATTTTTTTTCAGGGAATGAATGTCAAATAATGCAAAGATGTTTTGCATTATTTTGTTTTCTTTTATATAATGAATATGGTGAATGATATGGCAAAGAAAAAGAAAACATCAAGTGAAAATAGTAAAAGTATAGGCTACAGTGTGGAGTTAACTGGCCTTGTTCTTATTTTAATTGGGCTTATTGGCTTTGGTTTTGGCCCAGTCGGTGCTTTAATTAAAAAGTTTGCAATGTTTTTAATGGGAGAATGGTGGCCATTTATCTTGATTTTTGTGCTTATTTGTGGTTTTTATATGCTAATCAAAAGAAAACTTCCAAATTTCTTTAGTGCAAGATATATTGGTTTTTATTTATTGGTGATTGTTATTTTAACAATCAGTCATTTAACATTTGCAACGATGGTAGAGCGTCCTACTGATATCTTTCAAGCAACCCTTGATAATTATATGAGTCGTGTTGCTAGTATCGGGGCAAATAATGCTCTTGCGAGTTCTGGGCAACAATCCATAGTGATCGGAGGAGGAATCATTGGAGCTGTATTTTCCTTTGGTTTTGATTCTTTATTTGGTATCAATGGGACTTATATTGTTCTTGCCTTTGTAGGGTTATTTGGTGTTGTGTTACTCTTTAATGTCAACTTATCAAATATTTTGAATAATATCATTGCTAAATTTAAATCTTTAAAGAAGAAGAGTCAAGAGGATCACGAAGAAGATGAAGTTGACAAACGTGAAAAAGATCTTGATCGCAGATTACATCAAGTAGAAGAGGATAGTGAGTTACCAAAATCGATTATTGTAAACAGTGTCGAAGAGTTAAAACATCATGATACTCCTAAAGAAGAAAGTGCTCCAGCACCGATTGTTTCAGCCAATCCAAATTACAAGCTTCCACCGATGTCGTTACTTGATAATCCAGAAAAATCTAAGAAAGTCAATTCTAATCAATTTTTAATTAATAATAAACAGAATTTGGAGAGAGTTTTAAATGATTTTCAAATTTCTGGAAAAGTCGTGGACATTCATATGGGACCTAGTGTTACACAGTTTGAAGTGGTTGTGCCAAGTGGTACAAAGGTTAGCCGGATTAGTTCCATTAACCGTGAAATTGCTCTTGCCTTAGCAGCGAAAGACGTCCGTATTGAAGCACCGATTCCAGGGAAAAGTACAATCGGTATTGAAATACCTAATCAAGCCATTTCGTCTGTTCGAATTAAAGAAATTTTAGCTTCTAAAACAATGCTAGAGGCTAAAGGTGGCTTACAGGTTGCTTTAGGAAAAGATATTATGGGAAATCCTCGTTGTACGGATTTAACTAAAATGCCTCACTTACTTGTTGCTGGTTCTACTGGTTCTGGTAAATCGGTTTGTATCAATAGCATGATCGCGTCTCTTTTGATGCGTTATACCCCGGATGAAGTAAAACTCGTATTAGTGGACCCAAAACAAGTAGAACTTTCTAATTATAATGGAGTACCACATTTGTTATGCCCGGTTGTGACAGACCCAAAGAAGGCAAGTTTGGTTCTTCAAAAAGTCGTTTCGGAAATGGACCGACGTTACCATGTGTTTGCAGAGAAGGGTGCGAAAAAGATCGATGATTATAATCGAATGATTGAAAAAGAAAATCAAAGTCATCCAGAGAATCCTACTCCTAAGATGCATTATATTGTGGCGATTGTCGATGAAATGGCAGATTTGATGATTGTTGCGAAGAAAGAAGTAGAAGACTCTATTATGAGAATTACTCAACTTGCAAGAGCTGCAGGAATTCATTTAATCGTGGCAACTCAAAGACCTAGTACCGATGTTATTACGGGTGTTGTTAAAACCAATATTCCATCTCGTATTGCTTTTAGTGTAGCAAGTAATGTAGACTCTAGAACTATCTTGGACTGTGTTGGAGCAGAGAAGTTACTTGGAAAAGGAGATATGTTATTTTTGCCGATGGGAGAAAATACTCCAATCCGTATTCAAGGCTGTTTTATTTCTGATGATGAAATTAGAAGAGTCATTGAATACGTTTGCAAAGAGCAACAAGCAAGCTATGATGAGTCTTTGACAACAACTTTAAGTTCTAGTTCTTCTAGTAGTAGTTCTGCGGGAGATGCAGAAGAATACGATGACCCAATGTACAATGAGATTGTAGACTTTGCTATTCAAACAGGTAAGATTAGTGCATCTTTAATACAAAGAAGATTCCGCTTTGGCTATAATAGAGCAGCAAGAGTAATTGATTTATTAGAAGAAAGAGGTATTATAGGACCTCAAAATGGGTCTAAACCACGTGAAGTGTTAGTAAAGGTAAAAGAGCAAGAAGAATCTTAAGGTTCTTCTTTTTTCAATGGTAGATGATATTGGAAAAAATCTGTTTTGTATGATTTTATTAACAATGAAATAATTTTATGTTTTAGAGGCTTCCTTTTGAAAGTTTTTTCTTTCATAGTTATATAGTCACTTCAAAAAAAGTGGACATGTCCAGTTTTTTTGAAGTGGACGTTGTATGAAAAAAGTTTTTGATGTATAATATTTATAATGAATGAAAGGAGTGCGCCAGTTCGGTGTTTAATATATAGTCAGGTGGGAAACTGACATGGTAAGACCTAGCAAGTCGCCATTAGTTAGCCTT
>DVHP01000138.1 GCA_018711945.1 Candidatus Ventrenecus avicola | reverse complement strand
GATTTTTACTTTTCTTAATTTATTTTATTGTGCTTATCTATAAATAGAAAGTAGGTTATCAAAATGAAAAAGAGAAAAGTTTTAGGGGGGGGGGTATCTTAGAAAATTAAGATATCCTATAATACTAATAGTAGTAATTGAAGCATGTCTTTTCATGCTTCAACAATCGAAAAAAGAAATTGTGTTGCAAGAAAATAATTCAGAAAATGCATTGGCGATTTATTTAGAAGACGAACCAATCAATTACATTCCAGAAAAAGATTCGGGATATACTCTAGACTTATCAAAAAGCAGTTGTACGAATGGAGTAGAAATCTCGTTTGATTATAATACCTGGAGTGTCAAAACAAATTATGAAAACTATGAAAGCAATGATAACACCAGAGTGAAATGTAGTTTATATTTTAAAAAAAGGACTTTTTCGGAAGCTGTAGTCGATTGTGGAGCTTTATCTAAAGATGCTGGAACATGTATAAAGGAAAACTATTATTTAACAGACGAAGTAGTAAGTGATGAGACTTCTGATAACAACTTAAGATTTATCGGGGCAAACCCAGATAACTACGTTTGGTTTAATAATGAACTATGGCGAATTATTGGAGTGATGAATAACATTGATGATGGAACAGGTGTCACAGAAACAAGACTAAAAATTATAAGGGATGAACCAATAGGACAATATAGCTGGGATAATAAAGGAGAATATGGTGAGAACGATTGGACTACATCATCCATACAAATAGTCTTAAATTCAGGAGCTTACTATAATCGGACGAGTGGCGAATGTCCATCTGGTCAAAATAGTGGAACAACGATTTGTGATTTTACCTCTGCAGGTTTAACAAGCGAAGCAAAGGCAATGATAAGCAATGCTGTATGGAATTTAGGTGGATTATCTTCATCATCGAATATACCATCAACATTTTATAAATCTGAAAGAGAAACTACAGTATATAATGGAAGACCAACAACATGGATAGGGCAAATAGGACTCATGTATCCAAGCGATTATGGATATGCAACAAGTGGAGGAAGTACAGGAAGAGAAACGTGTTTATCATATAACTTAGAAAGTTGGGATGATTATAATGATTGTTATAACTATGATTGGTTATATACAGGACATACGGGTTTTAGTCAATGGACTTTAACTCCACGTTCTAGCAGTACGGTTACTGTGTTCAGTATGTATTCATATGGTATTATTTCATATGGCACTTCTAATGATGTATCAATGGTATATCCCGTCACTTATTTAATTTCTAACGTAAAAATTACATCAGGTTTTGGGACAAAGGAACTTCCATTTATTTTAGAAATTTAAAACCCCATTTCCATTATTAGAAATGAGGTCTTTTTAGTGTTCCGTTAAATAAAGGTCATAGTACTCATCAAACGTAATTCCTAATTCATGAACTTTTGTCGCATGTTCTATCCCGATATATCTTAAGTGCCAAGGTTCTTCTTGGTAACCAGTAATTCTCGAGTTGTCTTTTGGATATCGAATGATAAAGCCGTATTTGTAAGAGTTGTTTAACATCCATTCATAATCACTGTCTGTTAGATTAGACCAATGTGAACTACTTCTGACATCTAGGGCAAGTCCTGTTTGATGTTCTGAATGTCCTGGTCTAGCCGAATACGTATCGACTTCTTCTTGAGAGTCAGTTTGTAAATATTTATTGTATAATCCTTGTTGATAATCATAAGAACGATAGGTACTATAAGGAATAATAATCACATTATCTAATTTTGCGGCTGCAAGTAACGTTTCAAAATCCTCTGCTGCATCGTCTTTGATTTGTAAATTTGGGAAACTTGGTATTGATATTAAGTCATCTGGAACATAATCTGCTGGTAAAGCATGAAATTTATTTACTAGTACTGTGATGCTACTAGGGTCTTCGATAGTTTCTATGTTTGTATAAAAGTCAGTATCCAAGTTTAAATTTACTTCTGTAACAGCTTGTTTCATTTCAATTCCTTGACTTGTTTGATAAGCGAGGTAGCGATCGATGTTATCAAAATCAAAGTTAGAGATTTGATAAAATTCTGATAAATCTATATAATCGCTGGCTAATATTTTCGTAATATTTTTATCGCTCATGTATTCATAAATTTGATTAATTTCATCTGCACTGTAACCTTTTTCTAGTAATGTGTTGGCATCTTTTGTAAAGTTTTCTTTGTTTACTAAATGTATTCCTTGTTCGGTTAGTTTTTGCTCTTCTGTTAAAACAGGAGTTTTTTCTTTTTCTTGGAATACCCAAAATAAAGAAACACCAATTCCACAAAGAATAACTATTAAAATTATTAGAATTATCAAATATTTTTTCTTCATACATCTCACCTATATAAATTATATGTCATTTTTAAGAATAAAAAAAGAGACTTCACATAATTTTTTACTAGAGGTGTACAATGAAAAAAATTATATTTGGTTTATGTGTCTTTTTTATATGCATTTTATCTGTTGCTGCAGAAACAACGGATTATGCTCCTAATAGTAAAAGTGCTATTTTGATAGATGCAGCGACAAATACTGTGATTTTTGAGAAGAATGCGGACGAGAAACTTGCTCCAGCATCTATGACGAAAATTATGAGTATGCTTTTAATTATGGAAGCTATAGACCGTGGAGATATTTCTTTAACAGACGAAGTAACGATTAGTGAAACGGCCTCTTCTATGGGTGGTAGTCAAGTTTTTTTACAAGCGGGAGAAGTTTATAAAGTAGAAGAGTTGTTAAAAGGAATCGCGATTGCTTCTGGAAATGATGCTGTGGTGGCAATGGCAGAATATGTTTCTGGCAGTGTCGAAGAATTTGTTTCTTTGATGAATGAAAGAGCGCAAGAATTAGGACTTACCAATACTGTGTTTAAAAATCCTCATGGATTAGATGCCGAAGGACATTATTCTAGTGCAAGAGACATGTCCATGATGGCAAGTGAACTCATTAAGCATGAAAAAATCTTAGAATTTACAAGTATTTATGAAGATTATTTAAAGAAAAATGATGGCTCCAGCGTATGGCTCGTCAATACGAATAAATTAGTTCGGTTCTACGATGGGGTAGACGGGCTAAAAACTGGATTTACCCAAACAGCAGGTTATTGTCTTACGGCAACAGCAAAAAAGAATAATACTCGATTTATTTCCGTAGTAATGGGTTCTGAAACAAGCGACAAAAGAAGCAGTGATACGACGTCTTTACTGAACTATGCATTTAATTCTTATAAGACTCAAGTGATATTAAAAAGTGACGATTCTCTTGGTAAAAAGAGAGTAGAAAATGGTGTCAAAGAAACAGTAGATTTAGTTCTTACCAAAGATTATGTAAAATTACTAAGACAAAATGAGGATGCTCCAAACTATTCTTATAATATTAAAGTAGATACTTTAGTTGCCCCGATCAAAAAAGGTGATATTGTTGGTATATTAGATGTCGTTGATGAAAATAGCCAGGTTATCGATACTTTGGACGTTACTATTTTAGAAGATATACCAAAATCCAATTTATGGGAGTCTTTCTTAAAAAATCTAAAACATATTACTTCAGGAAGAAATATTATAAAATAAGTGTCAAATGAGATAAAAAAATTCTCGACACTTCTTTTTTTCGTTTATACTTAGATTTAGGTGATAGCATGCAAAGACGAAAAAAACTTAAATTAAAAAAATCAGTGTTATTTAAATCCTTTGCTGTGTTTGTGATTGTAGCAAGTTTGATTGTGTTTGGGATGTTTCTGAGATTAAATTTATTACCTTGGAAATACTTGATTTTACTTTTTATTCTATTGTTTGCAATTGATTTTGGGTTGTATCTTTTACTTTCTTCTAAAAATTACCGAAAAAGAATGATTGGAACATTCCTAAGTGTCAGTCTTATTATTGTTTATTTTATTGGAATTACCTATCAAAATGCTACGTTACAATTTCTAGAAAATATTACGTCACTAGAAATTCAAACGGAAACTTATCAAGTCTATGTAAAAAATGATTCTGATTATCAGAGTTTAAGTGATCTAACGAGTGATAAATTTGGTTATGTACCGAATCAAAGTGGAATGGATAAAGCGTTAGAAGAAGTAGAAAAAAATGCGAAACCAACTATTATTCAAGTAGAAAATATTAGTTTGTTGGTTGATGATCTTTTAAATGATGAATGTGATGCGATTATTCTAGAAAAAGCGGAAGCAGAGTTACATCAAGAGATGAACGAGGACTTCAGAGAAAATACCAAAGTGTTAACTTCGATTGATATTAAGGTAGAAAAAGAATCTGTGTTAAAGGATGTCTCTGTCACTAAAGAGCCTTTTAGTGTTTATGTCACGGGTGTTGATACTTATGATGGCATTAATACCATCGCAAGAAGTGATGTTAATATGGTGGTTACAGTAAACCCTACAACTCATCAAGTTCTTTTAATTTCTATTCCGCGAGATTACTATGTACAAATTGCAGGTACTACGGGGCTAAAAGATAAGCTCACTCATGCAGGATTAAAAGGGGTAGAAACTAGTATTGCTACGATTGAAGATCTTTTAGAAATGGATATTCATTATTATGCAAAATTAAATTTTACTGCTTTAATTGAACTTGTCGATGCCGTTGGTGGAATTACCGTGGATTCGCCATTTGCTTTTACTGCCGATTATGAAGAAGATGAACACATCTATTATGAGTTTCAAAAAGGGGTGAATGAGTTAGATGGTCGTCAAGCTCTTGCATATGTGAGAGAACGGTATAGCTTAAGAGAAGGGGATATTGCTAGAGCACGTCATCAGCAACAAGTGATTGAAGCACTCATTCAAAAAGCAACTAGTACAACGATTTTAACGAAATATGCGGATATCCTAAAAAGTATGGAAGGAAACTTTGTGACCAATATGAGTATGAAAAATATTTCTAGTTTTCTACAAATGCAGTTGGATGAAATGCCAAAGTGGAGTATTGAAACCATGGTTTTATCAGGCTCTGATTCGTACCAACTTACGGCGTCTTTCCCAGATTTATATTCCGCTGTGATGATACCAGATGACAGTATGCAAGAGGCTATTCAAAAAATTAATGAAATTACAAGGACTTAATGCCAAGAATATGTCAAATATTTATAAAAAAATGCCTAATATTTGACATATTTTTTTTGCTTTTGTATACTTATTTTAGTAGATAATAGAAGGGATTGATATTGTGAAAAAAAAGTATATCATTATCATGGGCTCTTTAGTAGTACTTATTCTTCTATTATGTTTTGTTGAAGTGGATTATCAAAGATATTTAAAAGAAATTACTCACGATGTTGCTATTGTGGAAGTAAAAGAAGGATTGTCTATTAATTATGCGAATGGCAAAGATTTTCAGGTTAGTGATTCTAGCGAGACGATTTCTTTTTCTGTTACGAATTTAACAGAAGAGGTCGTGGATTATTATCTTAGAATTGAAAATGTCGTTGGAAATACCGATGGGGTAACTTATGATATATTAGAATCGAATGGAGAAGAACATATTACTGATGATTTGGGTGTCACTTCTGTTTTTAGCTCGTCTATTGATGCTTTAGAAACACGCCGGTATACATTGACAATTCATAATCCTGATTTGCAAACGTTTTCTTTTTCATTCCAAGTAGATTTAGAAAATACTTCCCAAACATTTGCTGATACTATTTTAGCTAACAATGAAGCCTCTACAACAGATAACGCGGGACTTTCTAATGTGTCAGGTTTTATAGAGGTTCAGGATGATGCTGGAGATAGTTATTATTTTAGAGGAGATGTTGCAAATAATTATGTTTCTTTTGCCAATCAAATGTGGCGAATTGTTAGAATTAATCCGGATCAAACCGTGAAATTAGTATTAGATGATGTTACGGAAGATATGGTTTCAATGGGACCTGATGCTGAAAAAGTTAGTACATCTGTATTTGAAAGTAGTCTTGCATATACTTCTTTACTTCAGTGGTATAATACCGAGCTTCAAGATTATGACAATTATGTGGCAAGTACGACTTATTGCTATGATGATAGTATCTATACTAACAATGGAACTGATATTGAATATTTGTCTTCTTATCGTTTATTTACAGACCGAATGCCAACCAATGTTTGTAATGGGACTTCTCTTTCTTTAAAGGTTGCTTTATTAACTGCAGATGAAGCAATGTATGCTGGAGGAGTTAGTGAAGGAAATGCGACTAGTTATTTGAATTTAGATAATTTACAAGGTGATTGGTGGACGATGACGCCAAGCAAAAAAAGTGGAGATGCGACAAGCTACATTAGTGTGAATCGTTCTGGCACATTAAACCGAGATGTTTCTGAAGCAAGCACATTGTTTTTAAGACCAGTTATTTCGTTAAATCGGCAAGTTGTTGTAAGTGGGAATGGAAGTCTTGAAACTCCTTATGTGTTATCAGGGAACTAGTAATATGAAACTATTTTATAAAATCAATCGTTTCTTTTATGAAATTGTATTGATTTTTTTTTGGAATCCAGGTAGTATACTTTCTTAAGAAGGTGATATGTATGCTATCAAAATTAAGAGCTTTGGACTCTTCTATAGAAGAGCTTAGAGATTTATTTTTAAAATACTGTATTGTGAGTCAAAATGTGTTTGATGTAAGAAATGCTCAAGATTATGAGGATGCATTTGATGAGCTTGGTAGTGAGATTTATGAGGAAGAAAACGCTATTTTCCAAGATTTTCATTTTTCATTAAAACAAATGGAACATATGATGAATCATTTAGGGTCAAAAAAGAAATATGATTTTGATTCTATTGTATGTTCTAAAAAATATTTTGAATTAGAACGTAGGAAGTATTTTTTACTATTAATGTCTTGGACTAATCGGGTCTCTCTTTCTCAAAAATTGAGTCTTGAAAATAAATCAAAATTATTTCAAAATACTTTGTTATTTGAATTGATTTTTCGAATTATCCATGCTGAGGTTACAGGAGAAAAATATATAGAGGACGCGATTTACTTAACTAATCATCTTCTTTATTTGGTATTTGGTGGTATAGATTATTCTTTTTTAGAGGAACAACTGAAAAACCACGGATTAAAAGAGGAGTATAATCAATTTAAAAGAGAAGATTTATATTGTTCTTTAAGACAAACTTTAAACTCACTAAATCAAGTGTCTTTTGAAGAATTTCATAATAAATTGACTTATTATCCTTATTTGATGACGATTCTTGCAAGAATTTCGTTAGCTGATTTTGATATAGAACTCCTGATTCATGAATGTATTTCGGACTCTAAAAAGCAAGCTTGTATCAAATTAAGTTATAAAAAGTAATTGTAAAAGAAAAGAAGATATAGTAAACTATAAATAGAAAGAAAGTAGGATAAGGAAAATGAAAAAGTTAAACACACACACATTTAATTCGAATTACAGCCAACTTTTAGGGGGGGGGGTTCTTTAAGTGCTTAAGCACTTAAGATACCTTATGTGCCCATTCTGATTAAGTGCCCATCTTAAATTAAGCCCGTATAAATACGAGCTTTTTTCTTTTTTTTGGGGACTTAATATTTTT
>DVHP01000137.1 GCA_018711945.1 Candidatus Ventrenecus avicola | reverse complement strand
GGAAAATGGATTCCTTCTGAAAATTTATCGACAACAAAGAAAAAGGTGAGATTATTTGTATTCTTTTGAATATCTTCCATCGCTTGTTGTTGTTCCATTTTAGACTGTCCTGTGTGATATTCTAAGAAAGTAGCATTCGGATAAATATTTTTGAATTTCTCCATATTTTCTTTGAGTTCTTTGATATTTGAAGAATATACTAACACTTTACCATTCGAAATATATTTTTTCAAAATATCGCCCATGTGATTACTAAGTCTGGCAAGTCGCTTTAAAGCGTTTTCAATATCTTTTGGAATCACTCCGTTATAACGTCTTTTAAATTTTCTTTCATATTCTTTTATAGTTGTATCTAACACTTGATAAATACGGACATAAGTTGGTGGAAACAATATATCATCTGCTATAGCTTCAGCAAGAGAGTAGGTGTAAGAAACATCTCCATGAAATCTTTGTTCTGCCATGTCCTTTTTTCCTTTTGCTGTAGAGCCATCTTCTAACGTATAACTTTGAAAATCAAAATCACGAATAGGAGTAGCGCTTAGCCCGAACACATATAAAAAAGGGTTTTTCTGTTCTAAATAATCAATTGGTTTAGTATATTCTGGTGCTCCAGAATGTTGAAACTCATCTAATATTAACAATTCTGGATCTAAACTATCAAGTTCTTCCGTACTCATATGAATAAGTTTATCATATGTGATAAATGAAATAGGTAAGTCGACAGAAAAACGTTCCATCGTTTCTTGGGTTTGTCTAATAATATCATTTGTAGAGGTCACAAACAATGTTTTTTTCTTTAAGAATTCACTGACAGCCAAACCTACCATCGTTTTTCCAGTCCCAGGAGCATTAATTACACAAGTTTTATAACCTGTTTTAAAGTGTTCTATTACAGAGTGAAAAGCTTCTTTATTATGTGGATATAAATCATGATACAGAGACACAAAACCCCTTCTTTCCAAAGTGTGCTTATTATATAAAATTGTCCTTTCTTTGTCAAACATCATCTTTTTTTCGTCATCATGGCCATATTTATATTATAATAAAGATGGTGATACCCTTGATTCCAAATGTTGTAAAAAATATATTAAAAGAAATAGAAAGAAATGGCTTTGAAGCATATATTGTAGGTGGCTTTGTAAGAGACTATGTTATGCTTCGGAAAACCAATGACATTGATATAGCGACGAATGCTCTTCCCAAAGACCTAGTAAATATTTTTGGTATTCCTAAAAGAAAGATAGAGTATGGCTCTTATCATATGAAAGAGGGAGGATACAATATTGATATCACGACCTACAGAACCGAAGAATCTTATGAAAATGGTCGTCCGGAGAAAGTAGTGTATTCCAATTCCTTATTAGATGATGCGCACCGTCGTGACTTTACAATGAACTCTATGTATATGAATAAAAATGAAGAGATTATCGATTTACTAAATGGCCGGAAAGACTTAAAACAAAAAACGTTAAGAATGATAGGAAATCCCATCGTTCGCTTAAGAGAAGATCCGATTCGCATATTAAGAGCCGTAAGATTTGCCACAATGTACCATCTAAAATTAGATAAAAAGTTAAAAAATGCCATTTTAAAAGAAAAGAAAAATTTAGAACAAGTTCCACTTGTTAAAATCAGAAAAGAACTAGATGCAATTCTTTTAGCTGATGGATTTTCTCTATTAAAAAAATTAGAACTCTTAAAAGAACTAGGAATTGAAAATAAAAAAATTGTTTATGTCGAGGATATTTCGGGGTTATGGGCCCAGATAAAAACAGAAAAAAATTATATTGTCGAAAAAGAATTAAAAAAACAACAAAAAATGATTAACAATCTACTAAATTGTGGTACAATTAATATGCTCAATTTATATCATTATGGATATTATAATTGTCGGGTTGCAGCACAAATCATGCAT
The DNA here is from genome assembly GCA_018711945.1 of Candidatus Ventrenecus avicola. Classification (GTDB taxonomy): domain Bacteria; phylum Bacillota_I; class Bacilli_A; order RF39; family UBA660; genus Ventrenecus; species Ventrenecus avicola. The sequence continues at coordinate 25,465 of DVHP01000137.1, read as the reverse complement.
TTCCCATTAAAAAGATTAGAAAAAATGATGGATGCTCTACCGATTAAGAGTAGAAAAGATATAGAGTTAACAAGCGAAGAAATTGCAAGTTTAAGCAAGTTAAAGGGCAGTGAACTTGGTAATCTCATTACAGAGATGGAACAAGCAATCATTTTAAAAGAACTTCCTAATAACAAAGAAATATTAACAAAATTTATTGAAGAAAGAAGGTTAAACTATGCCAAATATTGAATTTTTAACAGAAAGACGTTTTACATTATCATCTCATTTAATAGAAGTGGCATTAAAAAATAACCTTACTTTAATAGAATTTTTATTATTAATGTATTTTGAAGATACAACAGATAAAACTTTTGATGTAAAAAAAATATGTGAAGTATTACATATTAAAGAAGAGGAAGCACTAAAAGCATTTAATGAATTATTAACGTTGAACTTAATTGAAATAGAATCTTCTAAAGATAAGTCAAATAAACGTTGTGAGGAAATTAGCTTAGTTCCAATCTATAAAACGATGTTTGAAAATTTAGAACAAAAAGAACAAAAGAAAAAGAAAGAAACCATCTTTGATATGTTTCAAAAAGAACTTGGAAGAAACATCTCACCAATGGAATATGAAATTATTAATGCTTGGTTAGAAAAAGGATTCTCTGAAGAATTAGTGGAAGGTGCTTTGAAAGAAGCAGTTTATAATGGCGTAAGTTCTTTACGTTATATTGATAAGATATTATATGAATGGCAAAAAAAAGGCTATAAAAAGATGACAGAAGTAGAAGAGGGGATCACAAATAGAAGAAAGGAAAAAGAGAGTAATTTAGATCTCTTTGATTATAATTGGTTAGAAGATGAAGGATAAAACAGAAAAAATTTTAGAGTACATGGATGAATTATATCCTGACGCACGATGTGAATTGAATTATGAGAAAGACTATGAATTATTAATCGCGACTGTCTTATCAGCACAATGTACAGATAAAAGGGTAAATGAAGTAACCAAAACATTATGGTCTTACTATGACATTTTCTCACTTCAAGATGCCTCTCAAAAAGATATCGAAAAAATCATTCGACCTGTTGGTTCTTATACCAAAAAATCTGCTTATTTAATAGAAATAGCAAAAAAATTAGTGAAAGATTACCAAGGCTGTGTTCCGAATAATCGCGAATATTTAGAAAGTCTACCCGGGGTAGGAAGAAAAACGGCAAATGTCGTGTTATCCAATATCTATGATGTTCCAGCAATTGCTGTTGATACACACGTAGAAAGAGTATCAAAACGTTTAAAACTAGCATATCAAAATGACTCAGTTACAAAAGTAGAAGAAAAATTAATGAAGAAATTTCCGAAGAATAGATGGGGAAGACTTCATCATCAACTAGTGTTATTTGGGCGTTACCAATGTAAAGCAATTCGCCCAGAATGTACGAACTGTAAATTACAAGAATTTTGCAAGTATTATAAAGAGCATAATCAAAAATAAATTGTCACGAAAGTGACTTTTTTTCTTGCTAAAAATAACTAAAAAAAAGAACAACCACTTAAGGTTGCTCCCCGCTTTCTCCACCATCACCCTCACCAGGTGGGGTAGTAGAACAAGTTGTACTAACATTTATTTTTCCTTTAATTTGAATTTGTTCTCCATTATATCGAATAGAGTAAGTAACATCTTTTGTACCAGTTGTCGAAGTATCTACATTAGAAGCCGTGATAGTGGCATCTTTCGTGACATCTTCTTTATTATAAGTAACTGTGACAGCATTTTTAGCATTAAAAGTAGCTCCTTGTTCTACACAAATTGTACTTGCCGTAGCTTCAAGTCCAGGGCCAGTATCTTCAACAGTCGCTTTAATTTCAATTCCGTCAGATTGATTTGTTTTGAAAATACTATAAGCAGTTTTAATAACAAATGTATAATCCCCACCAGTAGTAGCAGTATACTTATAATTTGTATCTTGTGTCCAACCAAGACTAGTCAGATTACCATTGCTATCTTTCAAATATACTTGATATCCTAAAGTACCAATAGAAGAAGTTAAAGTGTTATTGTAAATTTGCATATACTGATTTTCAAATAATTGATAACTATAACTATAATTTTTCTTCCAGTTACTAAAGTAATTAGAGAACTCAGTTTTAACTGCATCTGTATTAATCGCATCTGGTGTAGGTGCTTCATTCCAGCTAAGCGAAATAGTATTGTCACTAACAGAGCTATTACCACTAGAAGCATTCTCAAGTTTTGCATATCTTGTAGAAGTTTCACTAGGTTCAGTACCTTCTTTAAATAAAGCAGTATATTTCATATTATCAGGAGTATATTCGCTAGCTTTCTTAGTTGGTAAAGTATTTGATTCAATAGTAACACTGACTACAGTATCAGGTTTTTCAAATTTTGTTGTATTTGTAAGAATACGATTTGCTAAATATGCACTAATCTGACCACGTGTACCAGAACCAGTACTACTTGTTAGATAATGTTCACTGTCTAAATCTTTTTTATCATAACCATACCACATAGAGATAGCATATTCTGTATTATAAGTATTTACCCAATGGTCTGGAGTTGCATAGACACTAATTCCTTTTTGCTCTGCAGTTGCAGAATCCACATTGGTTGTACCAGATTTAGAAGCAATGCTTCCACGCAAGTTAGAGTTAATAGAACCACCAACACCATCTCTTGTTGCTTGTAGTAAAATATCAGTAATCATATAAGCAGTTTCTTCACTCATTGCTTTAACCATTTCATATTTATACTCTGTAGTTTCCTCTGTTTGAGTATTTACTAAACGATAATAAGAATAAGGTTCAATATAATATCCACCTCGTGAGAAAGCAGCATAAGCAGCTGAACTTTCAAGTGGAGTAAGACCATGTTGGAATCCTCCAATACTCATAGACTGTAAAATACCTTCTTCACCATAATTATCTTCATCAATTCCTAAATTATTTAAGAATGTTTCAATATTTTTTGGATCGACTTGATAGAAAGCTTGTAAGGCTGTTGTATTACGAGAAGCAGCTAAAGCATTCTTCATTGTCATAACCCCTTCGTAAGAATTATCCCAGTTATTAACGACTGTACCATCATTATAAGTGTACCTAAAATCAATAAACATTTGACCAGACGAAGCATTATTATATTCAATAAGTGGTCCATAATCTACTAAAGGTTTAGCTGTAGAACCTGGTTGCATTCTAAATCCTTCGCCACTAGCGCGGTTGTTTCCTAGTGCAACATAATTACGTCCAGGTCCTAAAGCAGTAATCGAACCATCACTCACAGAAGTAACAGCTGCTGCAACTTGAACTTTGTCATCTCTCCAAGTTACTGCATCACCATTTTGCATTGCATTAACGACATCTTGAATATTTTTATCGAAAGTTGTATATACCTCATAACTTTGAGTACGTATATTAATACCTTCCTTATCTTGAATCTCTGCAACAACATAATCAACTAAAGATTGATATGCAAAAGATTCACTTGTATTAGTCTGAGCTACCACTAAGCTTCGAACATCAATACTTTGAGCATCCTTCATTTCTTGCTCTGTAATATAACCATGACGGTTCATTAAACTAAGAACTGTATTTTTTCGATCGTTTGCATTTTCTGGATAAGTATAAGGATTATATACAACAGGGTTGTTAGCCATACCCACTAACAAAGCACATTCTGGTAAAGACAAGTCTGAAACACTTTTTCCAAAGAAATATTGACTTGCTTGTTCCACACCATAAGTACCACCAGAGTTCGTTCCACCACCAGCAAACCACCAAGAATTTAAATACATCTCAATGATTTGTTCTTTGGTATAATTCTTTTCTATCTTAAATACGGCCATGTAAATATCTTTAAACTTACGAATAATTCCAGTAATTCCAGTCGCGTCGTCTCCGTTAAATTTATTCTTAGCAAGTTGCATAGATAGAGTAGAAGCACCACCTGCATCGCTGTTACCAGCAAGTTGGCCAAGAGAAGCTACAAAAAATCTAGCCGCGTCAAATCCACTATGTTGAAAGAATCTAGAATCCTCCGTTGCTACTAAAGCATCCACTAAAACCTGTGGAAAATCTTCATAATTTTTAAGCTCTCGATTTTCATCTCCAAGACGAGTCATCTCGGTTCCATCTTTCCAATAAATAACCGATGCCTCTTGATTGTATAACTTTTCTGCAGAAAATTCTGGAGAAGTAAAGACAATATATAAACAGAAAGCAATAAAGATAGAAGCGAGTCCTATTCCAATTGTAATGAAGGAAATTCCTATAATATTTCCAATTCTTTTACGCTTTTTAGGATCTTTCTTTTTCTTCTTTTCATGCTTATCAGTTTGTATTTTTTCTTTTTCTTCCTTAACACTTTTCTTAATATCTTTTACACTTTTCAATTTTAACTTTTTCTTTGCCATCACAAATCTCCTTTTAAATATTCTTCATCAATGACTTTTAAATAGTCAATAGAAGGCTGATATGCTTCTTTAATTACAATTCCATGTTCTTGTATATAAGAATAAGGAATACTTTTACGGTTATAATGATCTAAAAAGAAAACAAGATCTTCTCCTTTTAAAAAATAAATAAATTGATTCATTTTTAAAATCACAAAACAAATACCACCATGATTTAATACTCTACGAATATATTTTAATTGATGTTCATGGAAATTTGAAAGAGGAAAAGAAGTTTTACTTTGCGTTTCCTTTGCTTCAAATTCTACATAATGGCCTTTATAAATACCATTATAATCTAATGTAGATTGCGCTTTAAAATAACCGTTCTTAATAATTCTTCCATGATTGGTATAAACAGCTTCACTGATACCAATAGGGGTAGGTTTTTTAAATATGAGTGCCATATTTTTTTCGTTATAATATTCATTCGTTTCATTGAGTAAACTTTCTAAAGCCATTCCACGATTAGCATAACTAATAGGCTTATGAGTTGTCTTTTTAATATTATTGGGATAGAGCATACCTAACCACCTAGTAACATTATACTATAAAATTGCTTTTTTTAAAAGTTTTCAAGTCTTCAAGAAAAATTAATTGACATATCTTGTCGAATAGCAAGCAAAAATTTTACAATAGCTTTATACTAAATATGGTGATAATATGATTCCATGTGATACAATAATGAATTCTTTAATCGAAAAACTAGGAGACATTGATTTACAAATAGTAGAACTAGCCTTAAAGGATAAAATGAAAGAAGAAATGACCTCAAAGTCAAAAGAAATATAATAGGATTCTATAGAAATTAGTTGACAATTTTAGACAAAGGTGGAATAGTGTTCCCATGACAAATTTTATTTGTCAGGGAGGGCTATATGGTCATATTTTTAGGAATTGTTGGAGAGCTTATAACTGTAATAGGGAGTGTTGCAATCACCATTCATTTCATAATAGATTCTGTACTAGAAATACCAAATAACGGCTATAAGCTTGATAAGGACTTGTTAGATGAAAAGAAAGCAAAAGAAAAAACACAAAAACCAAATTCAACGAAAATGGTTTTAACAACTATGTTATTATTGGCTCCAGGTATTAACTTGATATATACCAGTATAAAAGGTGTTAAGCTAAAAAAAGGTATAATGAAAGATCCAGAAATAAAAAAATGCCTTATTCCAATGCCTGAACCAGAAAAAGAAAAATATGCACATCTAACAAGTAAATTTTTAAAATTAAAATGGGCTACTTTTACAGATTATAAATTAACATCGTTATGTTATGAAAAATTAATGCCTTTAAATTATACAATAGACGAAGTAAAAAGATTAAATGAAGCAACGACTTATTCATATAGAATTGGCATATCAAATGGTAAAAATATTGCAATTATTGGTATTCCAAATCCTAATGGCACGATTAAAAGAATTCGCGGCAAAGAAGACAACTATAATACGATCCATATGTATGAAAATATAACTGAACAAGAAGCTAAGGATTTAACATTTACAGTGTATCCATTTACCATGTATAAAGAAACTCAAAGTGAGGTAGAAAAAGTAATACAAAAAATAAAACAAGATCGTGCAGATCAAGCTGTAAAAGCGAGTTTAGAAGAAAGAAAAGCATCAAAAGAATTACAATCACAAAATGTTTTAGAACAAAATTATAGTGCAATCATAGCCGAAGAAACTTTAATTGAAGAACCAGAGGAAGAAGCAGATGTTGCTTATAGAAGAGCATTGTTTTTAAGGGATAATAGATTATAAGAGATATTAAAAAAATCTTTATATGTATTTAATGTTTTGTTGAAATTTAAGCTTGACTTAGAAGAAGCTACCGACTTCTTCTTTCTTCTTGCCTTCCATAACTTTCTACATGTAAAAAGTGCATGAAATTGAATTGAAAAAGAGAAAGAAATATAGTAAACTGTATCTAGAAAGAAAGTAGGATAAAGAAATGAAAAAATCAAAAAAATGTATTTTTAATTCGAATTACAGCCAAACTTTAGGGGGGTAACTTAGAAAATTAAGATATCCTACCATCTCAATACTAGTCGCTGGAGCATGCTTTTTCATGCTGCAAAACTCCAACAAAGAAACAGTCTTAAAAGAAGAACAAGATGAAAACACCTTAGCTATTTATTTAGAAGAAGAACCGATTTATTACATTCCATCAAAAGATTCGGGATATACATTAGATATAGAAAAGAGTAGTTGTACGAATGGAGTGAGTGTTACATTTGATTACAACACATGGACTATTAAAACAAACTATAGTAATTATACTTATCAAAATAACGAGAGAGTAAAGTGTAGTTTATATTTTAAAAAAAGAACTTTTGCAGAAGCGGTAGTCGATTGTGGAGCGCTTAATAAAGACGCCGGAACATGTATCAAAGAGAACTATGATTTAACAGATGAAGTAGTAGATGATGAGACTTCCGACAACAACTTAAGATTTATCGGGGCGGACCCAGATAACTATGTTTGGTTTAATAATGAGTTATGGCGAATTATTGGAGTCATGAACAACATCGATGACGGCACAGGAAATAAAGAGACAAGACTAAAGATAATCAGAGATGAATCGATAGGACAATATAGCTGGGATAATAAAGCAAGTGGAATAGGGTCATCTTTGCATAGCGATGGTTCGAATGACTGGAGTGATTCAGTCTTGCAAGTTGTTTTAAACTCTGGAGCTTACTATAATAAAACAAGTGGAAATTGTCCACATGGACAAAATGGCGCTACTACAACATGTGATTTCAGTACTACCGGTTTAACTGAGGAAGCAAAGGCTATGGTAAGCAATGCTGTATGGAATTTAGGGGGAAGTAGTACTCACAATGATGTAACAGCAAGTATGTTTTATGAAAGAGAAAGGGGAACAACTGTATACAATGGAAGACCAACTAAGTGGATAGGTAAAATTGGTTTAATGTATCCAAGTGACTATGGGTATGCAACCAGTGGTGGAAATACCAAAGATCGGAATAATTGCTTAGACATTTCTTTAAATGATTGGGAAGATGATAGTAATCAAGACTGTTCAAATAATAATTGGCTATTTGAAGAAAATAACCAACGATGGACAATAACTTCTTATACTGATAATAGCATGTATATCTTCGTTATAACTTCTTATAGTGGAAGGACAGGTTTTCTTCCAGTGTATTTTAATTATATGGAAGTTTTACCGGTAATTTATTTAAACTCCAATATTAAAATTATCAGCGGTAATGGAAGTTCTTCTAATCCCTTTAATCTCACAATAATATAAAAATTTTTACTATAAAAAATTATTCAAAAATATTTGCTTTACCAAACATAGCCAATTGACAAAAACACTTAGGATTGATATGATTATTGCGAAGAGAAGGTGATTGTGTGTTAAATGATAAAATCGTATTAAGCCCTGAAGAAATATACGAAAAAGAATTTAAAATTGATGCTCGTGGTTATCGCCCTCAGGAAGTAGATAATTTTTTAGATACGATCATTAAAGATTATACAGAGTTTATAAAGTTAATCCGTAGTTACGACAAACATGTGCAAACACTTACCCAAGAAAATAGTGAATTAAAAGCACAAATTCGTAAACTACAAACAGAATTAGAAGAGTCTAGTTCAACTGATGATGAAAACGTTAGCAACATTGACTTACTAAGACGGATTAGCCAATTAGAAAAAATTGTATATAATAGATTAAAATAATAACTGGACAAATGCTGCATCCTTGTGATGTTGAGGAAAGTCCTTGCTCGCACAACCTGGAATGGTTGTAGTGTTTGTGCTTAGGGAACCAATAACCTAAGGTAGCGTAAGCTAACGGCTTTGAACGAACCTGTCAAATGGTTTTAGTAGATGTAAAAGTGCCAAAGTGACGAAGAAAAGGGAAACCTTGGAAGTGGAACGTGGTAAACCCCGCAAGCGAGAAACCCAAATTATGGTAGGGGAGCTGTTGCTAGGAATCATAACGATGCAACGGACCAGAAATGGTAGATAAATATTTGTCGCACTTTAAAAGTGTACAGAACAAGGCTTATAAGTTATTATTTTTTTATTTTAAAGGAGTGAGAATCTTGTTTGAAATCGGAAACTCTCTAAAAGTAGCGCGAGAATCTTCTGGAGTGAGCATGGAAGAAGCCTCCAAAGATATTAATATCAAAGCAGTGATACTAGAAAATATTGAAAATGGTAACATAGGATGTTTTAAAGATATTTTCGAATTACGAGGCTATTTAACAACGTACGCCAAATACTTAGGCTTAGATTATGAAAAAATTATCGATGAATTTAATGAATATATGTTTGAATATACTTCAAAAATACCTTTAAAAGAAATAGAAAAACAAGTAATGGAACAAAACAAGGAAAAAACAGAAGAAAAAATTGTTTCTCCCTATAGTAAGCCAACCAAAAAATATCCAACAAAATTAAATATCACAATCTATATTGTAACGATCCTATTAGTAATTTTGATTATGGCTTGGAGTGTCTATCAAATTGCATCAAGTAGATTATCTGTGTCAGAAGATAGAGCAGTAGAAGGGAGTGTTTTATGAATACTGCAAACAAATTAACCATTAGCCGAATTATTATGGCCGTGATTATTTTAATAATCCTAATGATCCCATGGAACGAATTTGGAATTACGATTCCTACAATTTTAATAATGAATAAAATTGTCGTAGATATTCGTTATCCTATCGCAGGCTTTATTTTCGTTATTGCATGTGTAACGGATTATCTAGATGGAGCCATTGCTCGTAAAGAAAAAACATTGTCAGATTTCGGCGCAACATTAGATGCCATTGCAGATAAGGTATTAGTAAACGGAGTATTAATATTACTTGCATACAACGGATTTATTTCCGTATTTGTGCCTGTCATTATTGTCACACGGGATATTGCAGTAGATGCCCTAAGAGCGCTATCTGCTAAAAATAACGTAATCATCAAAGCAAGTAAATGGGGAAAAGTAAAAACAATTTTCATGATGGTAGGATTATCGCTTATGTTATTTTATAACTTGCCATTTGAAGTCTATGGAATTTACGTTGCCGACATATTAATTTATATTGCAACCATTTTATCTGTAGTTTCAGGAGTGCTATATTTTATAAATTGTAAAGACAAAATTAAATTGGATTAATTCCATTTCTTTTTTTTGGCAAAAAATATTTTGCAGATTTTGGTAGATTGGTATACCAATTTTGAAAATTTGCAGAAAAAAACACACAAATACATTTGTTCGCAAAAACTATTGACAAACGATATTTCCTATTATAAAATGGTATTGAACGAAAAAAATGGAGGAAAAAATATGAAATCAACAAAAGATACAAAAGACAAAGACAAAGCATTAGAACAAGTCCTTGCCGATATAGAAAAGCAATTTGGCAAAGGTGCAATTATGAAACTTGGTAGTGGAGAACACATGGAAATTGATGTCACATCAAGTGGTTCCCTAGCATTGGATATTGCTCTAGGCGTAGGTGGATATCCTAAAGGAAGAATTATTGAAATTTATGGACCAGAGTCTTCTGGTAAAACAACCTTTGCTCTCCAAGCTATTGCAGAAGTCCAAAAAACTGGAGGAAGAGCAGCATTTATTGATGCAGAACATGCCTTAGATCCTGTATATGCAAAAAACTTAGGAGTAGATATTAATGAATTATTACTATCCCAACCAGATACAGGCGAACAAGCTTTAGAAATTTGTGAGGCTTTAGTTCGAAGCGAAGCGGTCAATATTATAGTAATTGACTCTGTTGCTGCCTTAGTGCCTCAAGCAGAAATTGACGGTGACATGGGCGATAGTCATGTAGGATTACAAGCCCGTTTAATGAGCCAAGCCCTAAGAAAATTATCAGGAACGATTAACAAAACCAAAACAACCGCGATTTTTATTAACCAATTAAGAGAAAAAGTTGGCGTGATGTTTGGTAATCCAGAAACAACTCCGGGTGGTAGAGCTCTAAAATTCTATGCTACAGTGCGCTTAGACGTTCGTCGTGGGGAACAAATTAAAGTAGGAGACCAAGTGATTGGAAACAGAACGAATGTTAAAGTTGTCAAAAACAAAGTAGCACCACCATTCAAAACAGCCAGTGTGGATATTATGTATGGGGAAGGAGTGTCCCATGAAGGTGAATTAATTGATATCGCAGCTGACTTAAACATTGTCGACAAATCAGGTGCATGGTACTCTTATAATGGTGAGAAAATTGGCCAAGGAAGAGAAAATGTCAAACTAACACTTAAAGAAAACAAAGAATTAGCGAAAGAAATCGAAGCCAAAGTAAGAGAACATTATGGTTTTAAAACTGCTGAAAAACCAGAAAACAAAGAAAAATAAAATCGTTGCTAAAATAATTAGCAACTTTTTTCTTTAAAAAAATACGAAAAAACCTTTATTTTATAAAATATGAGAAATAACTAAAAAATAAAATGTTGGGTTATTCTTGTAAATATGACAAATCTCCTATATAATAAATATGTAGATATTTAATAATTACATTAATTTTCTATAAATGAAATAGTGAGGAGAGAAGTTATGGAATTTTTTAATCTACCCATCATAACTTTGCTCATTGGTTTAATTTCTGGAGTAGGGGTTGTATCCCTATTTATATATTTCAAAGGAAACGGAATATCACAAAAAGCTAATAAATTATTAGAAGAAGCAAAAAAAGAAGCAGAAAAACAAAAAAGAGATCGTTTATTAGAATTAAAAGAAGAAAGTTATAAATTAAAACAAGAAGCAGATAAAGAAATCAAAGAAAAAAAAGCAGAAATAAAAGAGTCAGAAGAACGCTTATTACAACGTGAAAATAACTTAGATAAACGAGACAGTATGTTACAAAAAAGAGAAATGACATTAGAAGAAAAAGAAAACAATTTATTAGCAAAACAAACAGAATTACAAACCAAGAACGAAAAGTTAGATGAACTTTTAAAAGAAGAAATGTCGCGGTTAGAAAAAATCGCAAAATTCAGTAAAGAACGTGCTCATGATTTAATTATGAAACGTTGTGAGGCCGAGATGGCTGGAGAAATCGCGGAGTTTATCCGTGAAAAAGAAAGTGAAGCAAAATTAACAGCGCATGAATATGCAAAAAATATTATTGTCGAATCGATGCAACGTTATTCAGAAGATGTTGCAACAGAGCAGACAGTAAGTACGATTGAATTACCAAACGATGAAATGAAAGGGCGTTTAATTGGTCGTGAAGGAAGAAATATCAGAACGATTGAGTCTGTGACAGGCGTCGATTTAATTATTGATGATACCCCAGAAGCGATTGTCGTGTCTTCATTTGACCCATTACGAAGAGAAATTGCTAAAATAACGATTGAAACATTAATCAAAGATGGCCGTATTCATCCATCACGGATTGAAGAAATCTATGACCGAGTATCAAAAGATATGAACAACAAGATTACAGAACTAGGAAACAACGCTTGCTATCAACTAGGGATTTCAAAAGTAGACCCAGAATTAGTAAACTTAATTGGTAAACTTCATTTTAGAACAAGCTATGGTCAAAATGCTTTGAAACACTCAATGGAAGTTGCCGAACTATGTGGATTAATGGCTGGAGAACTAGGGGAAAACATCATCTTAGCAAAGCGAGCAGGATTACTACATGATATTGGAAAATCCATCGATTATGAAATGGAAGGAAGTCATGTCGATATCGGTGTCGATATTGCTAAAAAATATCATGAAGATGAAGTTGTTTTAAACGCGATTGCATCCCATCATGGTGGCTGTGAAGAGACGAGTATTATTTCTGCATTAGTACAAGTAGCTGACACTTTATCTGCTGCTCGTCCAGGCGCACGGAACGACTCTTTAGATAACTACATTAAAAGATTAGAACAGCTAGAAGAAATAGGAAATTCCTTCGAAGGAGTTGAGAAAACTTACGCAATGCAAGCCGGTCGTGAAGTAAGAGTTATGGTCAAACCAGAAGAAGTCGATGATGCAACCTCTTACAAAATCGCTCGTGATATGAAAGAAAAAATCGAAAGCGAAATGCAATATCCTGGTACAATCAAAATTATTGTCATTCGTGAGTCTCGTGCTCAAGAAGAAGCCAAATAAAAAAGTCACATCACAAATGTGTCTTTTCTTTTGCAAATTTGCTTCATTTTAGAATCTATGACTATTGAAAATTACTTGCATTACGAAATGGTTTTTAGTAGAATAATAAGTGTTAGGAGGCAAATAATATGTTACATGATATATTAATGATTGTAATTGGACTAATTGTCGGATTAATCATTGGCTTTTTTGTTGCTAGATTTATGATGAAAAAATATATGAAAAAGAATCCACCTATCAATGAAAAAATGATAGAAGTAATGATGAGTAGTATGGGTAGAAAACCTAGTCAAAAACAAGTCCGACAAGTAATGAACCAAATGAATCGGTATATGTAGTTATCCGGTTCTTTCTTTTTAGAAAATGAAGAAAAGAGGTAGTCATGACACTTTATGAAATTTTGAAAAAATTAGAAATTCCTTATGAAGAATTGAGCCACAAAAGAGCATTTACTGTCAAAGAAATAAAAAGCCTCCATTTAGATATAAAAGGACAAGGGTGCAAAAATTTGTTTCTAAAAGATAAGAAAAACTCCTACTATTTAGTAATACTCCCAGAAGATAAAAAAGCCGACTTTAAGAAACTAAAAACATTAACTACAAAAAATTTGTTTTTTGCAAGTCCAGAAGAGTTAAAGAGTATTTTAAATTTAGAACAGGGCAATGTAACTCCAATGGGGCTCATGTTTGATAAGAATAAAAAAGTCGTTGTCCTACTAGATGAAGAATTAAAAGGACAAACTGTGTTAGTTCACCCTAACGTAAATAATAAAACCATTTCACTTTCTACTGACGATTTAATAAGATTTATCGAGTATACCAATCATACCTATTTATGGATGAAAAATGACATATAAAAGTTATTATGAGTCGCCGGTAGGAATGATTATGTTAGAAAGTGATGGAACGTATTTAACGGCCTTAGCAATCGAAGGCCAATATCATTTTAAAAAAAATCAAAGTCAATTAGAAAATGAAAATATCTTCATATTTCAAAAAGCAAAAAAATGGTTGGAGGAATATTTTCAACAGAAAAATCCTCCTATAAAAGATCTTCCCATAAAGTTTTCTGGCAGTGAGTTCCAAGAAAAAGTATGGAAACATTTACTAGAAATCCCATATGGACAAGTTGTAACATACAAAGAAATTGCCAAAAAAGTAGCTCAAGACTTAGGGAAAGAAAAAATGTCTGCTCAAGCGGTTGGGGGAGCAGTAGGAAAAAATCCACTTTCCATTATCATTCCATGTCATCGTGTGATAGGGAAAGATAATAACCTAACAGGTTACGGTGGAGGAATTGATAAAAAAATAAAATTATTAGAAATAGAAGGGGTAGATACAACAAAGTATCATTTGCCAAAGAGGTGATAAGATTGAAAAGAAATATTTGTTTAGGAATAGTTGCACTCTTAATAGTTTTCCTAGTAACACTAAAAATTCAAGATACTCTTTATCAAAAAACATTACCAGAACAACAACCAGAAATAGAGAGCATAAAAAAAGAAATTGGTAAGATAGAAATCACAACAAATATTGATAGTTCTATCAGCTCAAGCATTTTTAATGTCTCTGCAGATGTGGAAGACATTGAAATAATAACGAATAAGAAAAACATTTATCTCTTTTATGGGGATGGCTGTCCTTATTGTGAACGAGAAATAGAATATTTAACAGAACTTTATCCAAATTATCAAGAAAAATTCAACTTATATGCACTCGAAGTTTGGCATGATGAGGACAATAAAGAATTTTTAGAACAAGCAAGTGAATATTTAAATACTCAAAGTGACTTAGTGCCTACACTGATTATTGGGAATCAAGTCATAATAGGATTTTCAGAATCCCAAAAAGAGGAAATCAAAGAAGCGCTTTCAAGCACAATAGAATTAGATATTTACAAAGAAATTTATAAATAGAAAAGGTGAGTAGTATGCATAAATTTATCAAAGAAAATATTAACGATTTTGACAAGAAAACCATAACGGTGTACTTTGTATTAAGATTACTAGTAATTATAGTAATGATAATTCAAATATTTCATAAAAATTGGGAAGCTGTATTTTTATGTTTCTTAACATTAGTGTTATTTCTAATACCTTTTTTCATTGATAAAAAATGGAACATTGATTTACCAACTCCCTTAGAAATTATTATTTTACTCTTTATTTTTGCAGCAGAGATATTAGGGGAAATTCAAAACTTTTATGGAATATTTCCATACTGGGATTTATTATTACATACGTTAAATGGCTTTTTATGTGCCGCGATTGGTTTTTCCCTCATTGATATCCTAAACGAACATAAGAAAAAACATTTTCGTTTAAGTCCTTTTTACTTAGCACTCGTGGCCTTTTGCTTTTCTATGACGATTGGAGTCTTATGGGAATTTTTTGAATACGGAGTAGATAAAATTATGAAATATGATATGCAAAAAGATCAGATTGTCACCGAAATATCATCCGTTTTAATAAATCCAAACAACGAAAATATTCCAATAATAATTGACAATATTGAAAACACAACAATATACTATAATGAGAATGGAAATTTAAAAAACTATACTATTCAAGGGTATTTAGATATCGGATTAAATGATACCATGGAAGATTTACTCGTAAATTTCATTGGCGCATCCATTTTCTCGATTTTTGGGTACTTATATGTAAAGAATCGAAATAAATATAAAATTGTGGAAGGATTCATTCCAACTTCCAAAAAAATAAAAGAATGAAAATTTTATTTTAATAAATTGAAAAATTTAGCATAGAATGAATTGTATCAAAAATTGTTGACTTATCCTCACGGTTCGTGATATCCTATTTTTAGATTAGAAAAGAATAAAAGGTGATTGATTTATGGATTTTTTAGAAAGTTTATATGAAATAGAAAATTTTGGAATTTATCTATTTGTTGTAATAGGGATACTAGTTGTATTATTTCTGATTGTACTATTCTTTGGGAAAAGAGATCAAAAAATGCGTCAAAAATTAGAAGAACAAGAAGAATCAACGATGCCAAAAAACGAAACTACAGAGGAATATGCATTTGAACCAGAGCAAGAATCGACAGAATTAAATGTTCCAGCTCCACAAGTTGCAGAATCAAATTCTTCTCCAGAAATTCCAGAAAAGCAAGAAGAATCAGTAGTAGAGGACTCTCCAATGCCTACTTCAGAAATTCATCCTACATCTAACGTAGTATTAAATAGCGATCTTTTTTCAGAAGCAACGCCAATACAACCAGAAGAAACATCTGCTACAAAAGAATTTGATTTTGATGCTTTAGCAGAAGCAATTAGCAAAGAACTAGAAAGTATCGATAATACAGACAAAAAGCCAGAACCAGAAAAAGAGGAACCTTCAATAGAAAAAGAAGCTCCTATAAACGAAGAAAAGAATTTCCAAGTATTTGAACCAATTCGTGTTGAGAAAAAAGAAGAACCGAAGAAAGTGGAAGAAGAAAAGAAAGAAGAAGCAAGGCCTCGTCCTGTGATGCCGACAGTTTTTAGCTCTGTATATGTAAATCGTGAAAAAGAAGAACCGAAAAAAGAAGAAACGGTTTCGGAATCAGTAAAACCAGCAAAACCAACCATTGATTTACCAAAGATTGCAGATTTACCAAAAAGAGCAGAAGAACCAAAAAAAGAGACTTCAACCGTAGAGGACGATGGAATTATATTTAAATAATTGTCAATAAGAAGTGTGAATTCACACTTTTTTTTAATAATTTTAGTTTCTTTGTGCTATAATAACGAAAAGAAAGGGCGGTTATATGAAACTTTTTAAACAAAAAGACAAACTAAATATGGAAGAAGTAAATGAAGTAATCAGTTTATCTAAAAAAATTCTACATTTATTTTATACTGCCATGATAATTGCAATTATTCTAATTGTAACGATTATTGCAAGAGAATGGGGAGTATTGAATTTTATTTTAAATATTCTAAGCGTGTTAGCACCGTTTTTCTTAGGATTTATTTTAGCCTGGATCCTAAATCCATTAGTAACTAGACTAGAAAAGAAAAAAATTCCTAGGACATTGGGAGCTTTTATTGTCTATGCTGTGTTTTTATTGATTCTATTATTGTTTATTCGCTTTTTAATCCCGACAATTTACCAGCAACTACAAGTATTAATCGCGAACCTTCCAGGAATCCTGAAAGAATTAGAAGGCTTTTTAAACAATATTTTCGATAAACTTGGCAATTTCCAAGGGTTTGATTTCCAAGCAGTTCAAGAGAGTATCCTTACTACAATTTCTGACTATTTTAGTACCTTTATGACTTCAGTACCAACGATGATTATGAATTTTGCAAGTGGATTTTTCTCAAGTATGATTACAATTTGTTTTGGCTTAGTAATAGGAATTTATATGTTGATTGATTTCGATTCAATTAACGGTCATCTATTACATTTATTACCAGAAAAAAATCGCTTTGAAGCTTCTTTACTAATTGCAAATATTTCTACAGAAGTACGTAAAAGTGTCAACGGAACATTACTCGTTGCTACAGCAGTATTTATATTCGATAGCATAGGTTTCTGGATAGTGGGCCTTCAAGCACCTGTGTTATTTGGCTTATTATGTGGTATTACCGATTTAATCCCTTATGTAGGACCTTACATCGGTGGAGCTGTTGCTGTAGTCATTGGTTTTTCCCAAAGTCCATTAGTAGGATTCTTAACCCTAATCGTAGCCATTATCGTTCAACTACTAGAAAACAATGTGTTACAACCACTTATTATGAGCAAGACAATGAAATTACATCCAGTTACCATCATTGTCGGCTTGCTAATCTTTGAACATTTCTTTGGTATCTTAGGAATGATTTTATGTACACCTTGTATTGCCCTTGCTAAAGTGGTTTGGAAGTTCTTCAAAGAAAAATACAATTGGTTTGAAAAAAGACCGATGCTTACCAATACCGAAGGAGAGTAAAGATTACATAAAATATAGTTGTAAACTGTCAGTTTTTTTGGTATGATATTTAAGAAATCGAGGAGTCAAGAGGGATAAATAAAAGTATTTTTAAAGAGAGTGAACGGTAGGTGGAAGTTCATAAAAGAAATATTTATCTTGCTGCTTGAGGAGATTTATCCGGATAGTTTCCGTTATCAAAAGTAAAGTAAAATTAAGGATGGTACCGTCTTAACTGACTCCTTTGGTGCTATCCTTTTTTATTTAGAAAGGGAGAATTTATGAAAGTATACTTGATTGCTGGTCGAGCCCGCAGTGGGAAAACCCAGACTGCTAAAATTTTAAAAGAGTTACTGGAAAAAGAAAATCGCAAAGTAGTCATTACCGAATATAGCAAATATATCAAACTATTTGCCAAAGACTTCTTAGGTTGGGATATGATAAGTGAGCCTAAACCACGAGCATTCTTACAAGAAATGGGCGAGTATGTAAGACATTTAAACAAAGATACCTATTTCACCGAAAGAATGAAAGAAGATTTAAATATTTATTCTCATTTTGTCGATGATGTGATTATATCCGATGTCAGGATGCCTAAAGAATTAGAAGAGTTAAAATCCTTTCATCCTGTAAAAATAAAAGTAGTAAACGAGAATGCAAACTACGACTTAACCCCAAAAGAAGCAAGTCACGAAACAGAACACGCTCTAGATAACTACGAAGGATTTGACTATGTGATAAAAAATAAAACTGAACAAGAAATAACAGAAATTTTAAAACAAGTAATTAGGAAGGTGATAGAATGAATTTAAAAGATTTATACATTAACTATTTTGTTAGCAAAGGACACAAACAAATACCAAGCGCGCCACTCGTGCCAGAAAATGACCCATCCGTTCTTTTCAATACAGCTGGTATGCAACCGTTAATCCCTTATTTAATGGGCGAACCTCATCCGTATGGTAAAAGACTATGCGATTACCAAAAATGCGTACGCTTAACCGATTTAGAGAGTGTTGGCGACAAAACCCATCATACATTTTTTGAAATGCTTGGAAATTGGAGCTTAGGAGATTATTTTAAAAAAGAAAGCATTGCCTATAGCTTTGAGTTTTTAACCAGTGTTTTAAATATTCCTATAGAACGTCTAGCCATCACTGTCTATGAAGGCGACGACAAAATTCCAAGAGACGAAGTATCTGCAGATGCTTGGAAAAGCCACGGAATTAAAGAAGAAAGAATTGCTTATTTAGGTCGTGAAGATAACTTCTGGATACCAGGAGACTCTGGTCCATGTGGTGGCGATACTGAAATCTTTTATTGGCGCAGTGATGATGAAATTCCAGAGCGTTTTGATCCAGAAGATGACCGTTGGGTGGAAATATGGAACAACGTATTTATGGAATACCATCAAGATAAAGATGGAAATATAACAGAACTAACCCAAAAAAACGTCGACACAGGAATGGGTTATGAGAGAGTTGTCGCAGTGTTAGAAGGTGTAGATGATAACTACCTAACCAGTGTTTGGAAACGCCCTTTAAAGACTCTTATGGAAATTGCTGGAAAGCCATATGAAGGGAATGAAACTTCTATGCGAATTGTTCTAGACCATATTCGAACTTCAGTATTTATTGCGGCCGACCCAGCTGGAATTAAACCAAGCAATACCGACCAAGGATATATTTTAAGAAGACTAATTCGGCGTGCTATCCGTCATGCAATGAAACTAGGTATCGATACCCGTAGTGATTTTACAACACCACTAGCCTTAACTTTTATCGAAGAATACAAAAAGTATTATAAAGAGTTAGAAGACAACAAAGAAGTAATCTTAGAAGTACTAAAAGGCGAAAAAGAAAAATTTGCTAAAACGTTAGAAAAAGGTTTAAAAATCTTTGAAAAAGTAGCTCAATCTTCTAATAAAATTGATGGTGAGACAGCTTTTCATTTATACGATACATATGGCTTTCCTATCGAACTTACCAAAGAAGAAGCTACCCTTCGTAATATGGAAGTCGATGAAGAGGGATTTAATGAAAAATTTAAAGAACACCAAGAAAAATCTCGAACAGCAAGCAAAGGAAAATTTAAAGGCGGTTTATCAGGCAACAGTGAAATAGAAACAAAATATCATACAGCAACCCACTTACTAAATGCTGCCTTAAAGAAAGTGATCGGTCCATCTGTTCATCAATTAGGAAGTAACATCACGGAAGAACGTCTTCGCTTTGATTTCCCTTGTGACCATAAATTAACAGAAGAAGAGAAAAAACAAGTGGAAGAATTAGTAAACAAATGGATTGAAGAAGAAATTCCAGTGACACATGAAACCATGAGCAAAGAAAGCGCCATAGAAAGTGGAGCAGAGTGCATGTTCATCGAACGTTACCCAGATTTAGTAACGGTCTACACCATTGGTGATATCTCCAAAGAACTTTGTGGTGGTCCTCATGTAAAAAACACCAAAGAAATAGGACATTTCAAAATCAAAAAAGAAGAGTCTTCTAGTGCTGGAGTAAGAAGAATTAAAGCCGTAATTGAACCAAAAGAAAACTAGTCTAAAAAACTAGTTTTTTCGTTTTAATAAATAATAAGGATAGCCTCTTTTATCAATTTTGTCTAAATCGAGTGCAAAAGAACGAGCAAGTTTTAATAAATCATCATATTCATACAAAATATCTTTATCATATTTCTTTACTTCAATTTCAATAAAATAACCGAGTTCTTTCACATAATCCAAAGAAATTTCATACTTATCTTGATACATATAAATAAGTCTAGTTTTATTAACAATAGCAATCACTTCAAATTGAAGGGCATGTAAAATTTTCTCCATCATTTCCTTATCATCAATTTCTAGTTCATACTCATCACAATGAACATCATACCAATACTTATAATTCAACATAGTCTTTCCATTTCGCACGGAAACTCTAAGCCATTCATGGATAATATCGTTAGTTAAAAAACTATGATATTTAGGATTATAATAAGTATCTCTTGCTTTGACTCCCGAATAAATGTAGCCTGCTCTTTAAAATAAAGTTGAAATTCTTCATACTGTTTTTTTGAAATAGGAAATTTTACTTCTGTTTCAATATCCAACCTTTTGATGTTATCATAAAGAAAATAAGTGGTCGTAGTATCTAAAATTTCACTTAACAAAACAATGACATTTAAACTAGGTAATGTCCGGTTTTGTTCCCAACTAGAAATAGTTTTACTACTAAGGAATAACTTTTTGACCTCACCTCATCAAAATTATATCATGTAAAAATACAAAAAAACTCTACATTTTGTAGAGAATATTTATCCATGAATAGCGTGGTATCCTTCTTGAACACTCAAAGGCATCTCAGAAACAGGAATATCATGCATTTTCTTTTCATCTTGAAGTTTTTGAGCTTCCTCATAATACCAGCATTTATACTCTAAAATACTTAAAGTTTTTTCAAGTTCTTTCATTTTATTTTTTACAACTTCTTTGCGATGAAGAAACATTTCCTTCCGCTGGGGGATTGTTTGACTTCCTTCTGCTACCCAAGTCATAAATTGCTTTATTTCTTTAATTTGCATTCCAGATTTTTTCAAACATTCAATAATTTTTAACTGTTCAAGGTCTTCCTTCAAAAATACTCGATTTCCAGCAGAGTCTTTCTTTAAAGAAGTGAATAATCCTTCATTATCATAATAACGAATAGTAGAAACAGGCATATTCACCATTCTAGACACTTCTCCAATATTCATAACATTACCTCCAAAAAAAATATTGACTTAAAGTTAACTTTAAGTGGTATACTAATAGTATCAAAAAGATAATTTGATGTCAAATAAAGAAAGGATTGATAATATGGAAAAATCAAAAGTGTATTTTACAGGTGAAATTACTCCAGAAAGCATTGTAAAAATGTACGAAACATTAGGAGTAGAATTACCAGGAAAAGTAGCAGTAAAACTACACTCTGGTGAAAAAGGAAACCAAAACTATTTAAGACCAGAATTTGTACGTCCAATAGTTGAAAAAGTAAATGGCACCGTAGTAGAATGTAACACAGCTTATGAAGGAGCTAGAAACTCTACCGAAAAACATCGCAAATTAATTAAAGAACATGAATGGGATAAATATTTTCCTTTTGACTTAATGGATGCCGAAGGACCAGATTTAGAATTAGATGTTCCAAATGGTAAAATTTTAAAGAAAAACTATGTTGGAAAAGATTTAGCAAACTACGATTCTATGCTAGTACTATCACATTTTAAAGGCCATGCTATGGGTGGATACGGTGGAGCCTTAAAACAACTATCTATTGGCTGTGCATCTTCCGAAGGAAAAACTTTAATCCATACAGCAGGTGTTACGAGTAAACAAGAAGAATTATTTAATAATCTACCAGAACAAGACCATTTCCTAGAAGCAATGGCAGACGCAGCAGAAAGTGTAGTAAATCACTTTAAAGGAAATATTGTTTACGTAAACGTCATGAAAAATATTTCTGTAGATTGTGACTGTGATGGGAATGCTTCAGCACCTTGTATGAAAGATATCGGAGTTCTAGCAAGCCTAGACCCAATCGCGATCGATCAAGCCTGCCTAGATATCGTATACAATAGTAACGATGAAGGAAAAGACAAGTTAATTGAAAGAATCGAATCTCGTCATGGTGTTCATACGATTGAAGCAGCCAGTGAATTAGGCTTTGGTAATCGCGAATACGAATTAATAAATATTGATGAACAATAAAAAAACGCTTCAAATTGAGGCGCTTTTTATATGAAAAAAAGTTTGTAAATCAATAACATCAAGGCTTAACATTACGTTGATATTTTTGGATTTTTCTAATATAAGAATTCATTTCTATATTCGCAACTCTTTCAATAAAAGAATCGATAAGTTCTTTCGGTAAAATACAGTTTTCATACGGTTTCCCAAGATAGTATTCACTAGGATAATCCTTATAATCTTCTTGGGTAATATGGTATTTTTCTGGCAAATACTGATTGAGACAATCATAAGCAAAATATAAATCTTTACAAAATTCTTGACAACTATGACCTAATAAATATTCTTCTGTAAAACATTCTTCAAAAAATAAATAATCTGTTACCAAATGATAAAACCATCCTACCTCAAAATCATTGAGATAATGATGCTCTTCTAAAAAATGATATAGATTCACTTTACTTCGTACATGACTAACATTATCGTGACCTAGATCTTTAGAATTATAATGAGATAAATCTTTATCTTTTGTGGCATCTGGATAGAGTGTGCCGGCAATTACTTGCGCATAATTTAATTCACTATGTTTTTCTAAATACTTTTTGGCAATTGCAAGATGAATCGCTGAACTAGCCATAGTATCACTCCTTCCAATAAACATCGATTAGACTAAAAATCCCAAAATAATTCGTAGTAATTATGAATGGACTATAATATTAAGAATATAAAAACGAACTATTTCTAGTTCGAGTAACAATCAAACTGGTGCTGGCACGGTGAATTGAACACCGATTAAAGCCTTACCATGGCCTCGTAATACCTTTATACTATGCCAGCATAATGTCTCATTGGCTATAAACATCATACCATAGCTTAAGAAAAAGAAAAAAATGAAATTTTTGCGATTTTGTCGTTTTTCTGTTGTTATTTTATGCAAAAAAACTTATAATGTTACTATAGAAAAGGAGTGAGGTTATGTTTTGTGGCGAATGTGGCGCCAAACTAAAGAAGAACGCAAGATTCTGTGGCGAATGTGGGGCAAAAGTTCCAGAAGAAGCAGAACAAAAAGAAGAAAAAACAGAAAAAGTAATTCGTAAAACCGAAAAAAAGCCGATGAGTACAGGAAAGAAAGTACTAATTATTGTAATACTACTTCTTATTGTTGGTGGAATTATCGGATACAATGTGATGGCTTCCAAATTAGGACCAGAGGGAGTTGCCAAATCTTATATCGAAGCATTAAAATCAAATAATGCCGGAGAGATTTATGATTCCTTAGGACTAGATGGAGACACAACCTTTGTGAGCAAAGAAATGTTCCAAGCTATTTTTGATAGTGACGAGAATAATTTATCAAACATCACAAACTATGTAATAAGTGATGTATCCTATAGCGATGGAAATCTAGCGGCTACCGTAAAATTTGAAGTAACAAGAAAGGATAGTTCCGAAGAAGAAACTATCAGTGTCAATGTCGTGAAAAAAAGCGACAAGAAATTCTTAATTTTTGATGAATGGGAAGTCACTAAAGATAGTGTGTCTGTTCTAGGAGTCGATTTAGTAGAAAACTATCAAGTACGAGTTCCTAAAAATGCTAAAGTGAGCATAAACGATATAGAATTAGATCAAAAATATCTCAATAGTGAATATTCTGATGAAGAAGAAGATGTCTATGTCATACCACAAATCTTTGAAATGAGCGCAAGCATTAAAACAACATTAGAAAATGGTTTAGAATTGACCTCAGAAGAAGAAATTTCAAGTTATGATGTTGCATATACGGCTGATGTATCTTTAGAAAATTTATCAGAAGACACAGTGAGTCTTTTACAAGAGCAAATGACAAATGATATCAATAAAATGTATGAAAATATCATAGCAAAAAAGAATTGGGATGCTGTAAAAGATTCATACAACTATGATGGAGCTGACTTAAAAGATTTACAAGAAGAATATAATTCGTTATATGAAAGAGTAGTAACCAATGCTACAAATACCTTAACAAAATTTAATGTGACAGAGTTAACCGTGTCACGTGTAAGACTAAATGATGATGGACAACTAGAAGTAACTGCGAAATTTAATTATGATTATACAATCAGTTATGAGTCAAATGATCAAACGCAAACAAAAGAAGATGATAGTTCAAATACAACAACAATCGTCTATGATTATGTCAATGATTCATATAAAATGATTGATATCAGCGGAACTGTTAAATATTTTTCAAGATATTAATCATAAAAAGAAAAGAAAAAAATAAAATAGAAGTGAGGAGAATGTGTTTATGGCAAAATTTTGCACAAAATGTGGAAAAAAATTAGAAGAAGGTCAAAAATGTGACTGCGACAAAAAAGAAAAGGTAAATGCTGAAGTAGTTGAAGAAAAAGAAGTAATTACAATCAATAATGATATGTTAAATGACTATGTAGAAGTAGTAAAAGGAATGTTTACTCATCCTGCAGATACTATGAAAGAATATAGTAAACGTTCTAAGTTTAATTTAGCATTAATTATGATATTAATTAATTGTTTAATCTCAGGATTATTTGTATACCTATTTGCAAAAGAAGGAGCTGTATCTTTAGTAACAATGATGTATGGAAGAAGTTATTCTTCGCTAGCTTCATCTAGTATGGATATTCCAATAAAAGTATTCTTTATTGCAACGTTATTAATGATAGTATATTTCCTATGCTTTGGTGGATTATTACATTTTATATCAGGGACAATCCTAAAAAAAGAATCTGATATTAAAAAAACTTATGCTCTAATTGGTGTAACAAGTGTCTTTACAACAATTACAACAATTGTAGCTATTATTGGTATGTACATTAATATTTGGATTGCTGTAATTATTCTAGCAATTGCAGGAGTATTGTATTTATTACATTTATACCATGGATTTACAGAATTAACAAAAATTGATAAAAACAAAATAGCTTATGTCTTTACAACTGCTTATGTAATTACATTATTTGTAACATTATATATCTTACCTAAAATTTTTAGTTAAAATTTAAAAAATCGTCATAGAAATATGATGATTTTTTTACTTTTCTGGCTGTACACCAATTATTGCTAGTAATACCCTAATTAACAGTTCATTGTTGAGTAGTGTGCTAACCAAAGGGTAGCATCTGATTACGACTTCGGATGTATCCTTTTTTATTTTATTTTAGGAAGTTTCCTTCATCTATACGTAATAATATATAGATAAGCACAATAAAATAAATTAAGAAAAGTAAAAATC
>DVHP01000136.1 GCA_018711945.1 Candidatus Ventrenecus avicola | reverse complement strand
AGATGTATCCTTTTTTATTTTATGAAGTTTCCTTCATCTATATGCATCATAGCATAAAGTGTGTTTTTTTTCAATAGTTGACAAAATTTCTTTTTTTGATATAATTAAATAACGAACGTTATCTTTTGCGGAGGCGAGTTTATGGCAAGAGTAGAAAAATTTAGTAAAGAGAATTTTCTTGAAAAAGGAGTTATGTTTCTTCAAGACAAGGGAATTTGGGCATTAAATGCTCGAGATTTATGTAAGTTTATTGGTTGTTCCACGCAGCCTTTATTCCGGCATTATAAAAGTATGGAGGATTTTAAGCTTGATTTAAAAGGGTATTTACGAAAAGATTATGAATTTTTTATTTACAAGTATATCAATGAGAGTGATTATCTATTTACTATTAGTTTTGCGTATGTCCTGTATGCTTTAGAATTTCCTAATCTTTTCTTTGCAATGTTTTTAAGTGAATTTCCTGGTAAAAGAACAATACGAGAAGTTTTAGATACAAAAAGAAATCAACCGACAATAGAGGCAATGACTAAGACATATCGTATTTCTATTCCTGAAGCAGAAGCATTGTACCGTGATGTGCGGTTTTATACGCATGGACTTGCGTCTCAGATATGTAGTGGAAGTATTGTAGTTACGGAAGAAGAGATTTCCTTTTTGATTCGTAACGTGATTCAAAAATTATTAAAAGGTGGTGAGTGATATGAAAGAAACATGGAATAATTTAAAAAAAGTTTATAGTTTTGGTAAAGAGTATAAAAAGAATATGATTGTTTTTACTGTATCTTCCTTTTTTGCGATTATTATAAATGTTATTTATCCGATTTTTACAGCGAGACAATTAACTTCTTTAACCACTGGGTTATTCGAGCAACTTTTTTGGGCAACGTTAGTCGTTCTCTTATTTGATATTTTAGGAGCGATTCGCATGGTAGTGATTCGAAGAAATACTCAAGTGTTTTTTAGAGGAGTTTTTCAAAAGATTCAAATGAGAGTAAGTCAAGAAATACTAAGAATTACAATTTCTGATATTGATAAGCATTCTAGTGGTGTATTTATTGAACGATTAAATCACGATTGTAGCGAACTATCGCACATCTTTACGCTCGGGGTTGGTCAACTTACAGGAATTCTTACTAATATTGGAGTGCTAATAGCAGTTTTCATTATTAATCCTGTTATCTTTTTATATTATTTTGTTGCTTCCTTTATTATTACATGTTTTTATTTAAGAAAAGTTAAAATATTAAGTAAAAAGGAACAGACTTTAAGAACAGCTAACGAAAAAAATATAGGACTTACCGGAGAACTGGTAAGAGGTGTTCGTGACATTAAGATGTTAAATGCTAGGGATTCTTTTATGAAGGCAATTAATCAAAGTATTATGGATGTATCTACTAAAATATTTGAATCAAGAAATATAGAGATGAATTATACAGCTTTTATTGAATGTATTCGAGCAGTTTCCGAGTTTTTATTAGTAATTTTGCTTGTATATCTAATACAAATTGGAATGATTAATGTAGCAACGGCAGTGGTATTATTTTCTTATCGAACAAACATTATGTCTAATTTAATGCAAAGAATAGGGGAATTATTAAATGAAGTGAAAATGTTTGATGTTTCGGCAAATCGTGTGTTTTCTCTTCTTGATACGACAGAGTTTTCTAAAGAAACCTTTGGTACGAAACATTTAGGTAAAGTTCATGGCGATTTTGAGTTTCAAGATGTATGTTTTAGCTATGATGGAAAAAATCAAGTGTTAAATCATTTGTCTTTTAAGGTACCTGCTAATCACACGGTTGCTTTTGTTGGAAAAAGTGGGGCTGGAAAAAGTACGATTTTTTCTCTTCTTTGTAAAATGTATCCAGTAACACAAGGGAAAATATTATTAGATGGTGTAGATATTAACGAACTTGATGAAGACTCTATTCGAAATAATATTACCATTATTTCACAAAATCCATATATATTTAATATGTCAATTCGTGATAATTTACGGTTAGTAAAAAGTGATCTATCGGACAGTGAAATGCGTCGTGCTTGTAAACTTGCTTGTTTAGATGATTTTATTGAAACTCTTCCGGAAGGATACGACACGGTTGTTGGAGAAGGTGGGGTAACTTTATCTGGAGGTCAAAAACAAAGGCTTGCAATTGCTCGTGCTTTTGTTCAAAGAACAGAAATCATTTTATTCGATGAAGCAACAAGTGCTTTAGATAATGAAACGCAAAGTAAAATAGAGGAGGCTATCTCTAATTTACAAAAAGATTATACTATCTTAATCATTGCTCATCGACTTTCTACTATTGTGAACAGCGATATGATTTATTTTATTGAAAATGGTCAAGTTTTAGCAAAAGGAACCCATCAAACCCTTTTAAAAACTTGTTCAGCTTATAATTTGCTAGGCACTGGAGGAGTATATCCATTGGCTTTAGCCACATAAATCCTTTAGGACTACTTGCCAAAAAGAAAGAAAAGTACTAGAATAGCAAACCAAAAGGTGTGATTCATATGCAAAAAGGAGCCCACACGCAGTATGATTTGCAAGTACATGTGGTATGGCTAACAAAATATCGAAAAAGAATACTAGTTGGAAAAGTAGCTCAAAGATTAAAGATATTGTTAATGCAAGGATGTAGTGCTAAAAATATAACAATCGTAAAAGGAAATATTCAATCGAATCATGTACATCTATTGTTAGCCATACCTGCAACATTATCTATAGCACAAGTTATGCAATATTTGAAAGGAAGAAGCTCTAAAAAATTACAAGAGGAATTTCCACATTTAAGAAGAGAGTATTGGGGGCAACATATGTGGGCGACTGGATATTTTTGTAGAAGCGTAGGAACCGTAACACAAGATATTATCAAGGAATATATAGCAAATCAAAAAGAAATTAGTGATGATATTTTTGTGAAGTACGGTATGCTTTAGCATAGTATGACTTTCAGTCATCCATGCAAACCCTGTACTTTCAGTGCAGGGTGGTTGATACTAGAAGCAGAAAAAAGGAACAAAATATAGATTAAATACTCTCTCAATTCATTTTTTTAGATAATTTCACTTAAAAAAACGATAAATCGGATGTTTAATTTTCCTTTTATCGTTTTTACATTGATTTTTTCAGTGGCCTCTTTTGAAGTTCTCTTTCTTTTTTTCTTCGATCTTTTCTAGGTAAGTTTTGATATTTTTTTATTTCTTCTTGTAGTTTTGTTTCTTCCTTTTTACTTCTTTTTTTCATTTTATAAAAATCCCTTCTTTATTCTATATACAGAATAGCATAGATTTCTTTAAAATGTACACGGATATCTGTTTTTCTGATTGCGAAGAATTTTTTCATCAATTTACTCTTTTTGGCTGAATTTCGCTCCACTAATTTACAAACATGCATAAAAATGGTATAATTAGGCTACATTTTAAAAGAGGAGGAAAGAATGAATAATAAAATATTACCAAGCGTATTTGGATGGATGTTTATTGGTTTACTATTAACATTTATTACAGGATACTTTGTATCTATGAATCCAAATATGCTACTAAACTTATTCACAACTTGGGGACTACTTATTTTACTAATTGTAGAGATTGGATTAGTGGTATTTCTATCTGCAAGAATACATAAAATGAGTCCAACAACGGCAAAGATATGCTTTTTATTATATTCATTTGTTACAGGATTATCATTTTCAGTATACTTTGTAGCATTTGAATTAAACTCATTAATTTTAGTATTCTTAATCAGCGCAATTGTCTTTGCAATCTTTGCAGTCGTAGGAATGAGTACCAAAATAGACTTGACAAAATTAGGAACATATTTAATGATGGGTCTAATCGCTATCCTATTATGTATGCTAATTAACATTTTCTTAAATAGTTCTACATTCGATTTAATCATATCAATTATAGGAGTGTTAATATTCATCGGATATATTGCCTATGATGTTCAAAAAATAATCCGTATGAACGAACTAAGTATGTTACCAGAAGACAATCTTGCAATTTATGGAGCATTAGAATTATACTTGGACTTTATTAACTTATTCATATATTTACTAAGACTCATTGGTAATGCTAGAGATAATTAAGGTGTTTAAAACATCTTTTTTTCTTGCCTTAATTTTGATAAAATAATATTAGGTGGTACTATGTTTTACTTGTTTTTAATATTTCATATTTTACTATTTATAGAAAGTTATCATTTATGGAAAAAAAGACAAAAAAGAAAATGTTTACTGTTAACAGTAAGTAATTTAATAGTACTAGTAATAAACATTCTAAAGTTAGCTCCAACTTTAAATAAAGAATTGCTATATTCTGATATGATTTTTCTGAAGTTGGAACTAGTAAATCATGCAATTAATAGTATTTTATGGATAATTCTAAACCTTGCTTTTTTTGCATTTCTCTATCACATTTTAAAAAAAGCATCACAAAAGAAAAGACAAAACCAATTATTAAAAAACCTAATATTATCCTATGGTGTTGTACTAGTATCTTTATTAGGAATTGCCTTATTTAATAACATCGCGGCTTGGTTGATTTTAATAGGCATGATAGTCTTACTTGTTTGGCTAATTAAGACTTACATACGAACAAAGAAAAATTATTTGTTAGCTACTATGATAATTCTTGTAATATTTGGAATTTACTCTTTCACATCTTATACAGGGGCGGCTAGATTACAAATCGCGCTGCAAGGATACGTAGTAGAAGCCTATGATACTGGATTGGAAGAATTAATTTATTATCAAGAGGATAACATTAAACGTTATTCTCCAATAGAAAACATTGAAGTAGAAAAAGGACAAATAGGATTTATAGAAGTAAAGAACCACTTCGGAATAAAAATAGGAACTTATATCGTGTATTAAGTTCTTTTTTCATAAAATATTTAAAAAATTATCAATCAATGATTTTCAAAATAAATTTCTTTCATTCTCTTGTTTATAAAAACTCTTCTAGTAAAATCTTTATTTAACTAAAATATTTCTACTTTAAAAACTAGCACATTCGTTTGCATTTTGACAAAAAAAATCGTATAATATAGGCGTATGTGGAGGGGGAGAAACATGGAAATTTTAAAGACGAAAACGATTATGACAAAGTCAAATCAAGGAAACAGATGGTTTGGAATTGATTATCACATGAATCTTTATAAAGGGTGTCCCTTTGGATGTATCTATTGTGATTCAAGATGTGAAGCTTACCATATTGAAAACTTTGATGAAGTAAGAATTAAAGAAAATGCTTTAGAAATTTTAGAAGAAGAATTAAAAAGCAAAGGATTGAAAGGCGTTGTATCATTCGGAACCCTATCAGACCCATACAATCCAGAAGAAAAAGAATTAGAATTAACAAGAAATGCTTTAAAATTAATTGCCAAATATAAATTTGGAGTTTCCATTGATACCAAAAGTGATTTAATATTAAGAGATATAGATTTACTACAGGAAATATCAGAATACAATAATGTCATCATAAAAATTTCCATCACAACGTATGACGATGAACTAGCAAGAAAACTAGAACCGAATGTCATTACATCAACCAAACGATTCCAAGTATTAAAAATATTAAGACAAAACAATCTTTATGCTGGTGTTTTAATGACTCCTGTTCTACCTTTCCTAACAGATACCGAAGAAAACATTACGAATATGATTTTAAAAAGTAAAGAGTCTGATGCCAAATTTATTTATACCAAAATGGGTATGACATTAAAAACAAATCAAAGAGACTATTACTACAAAGCATTGGATGTTCTATATCCGGGCTTAAAAGAAGATTACATTGCCGTATATGGTTCGAAGCATATCTGTAATTCCCTTCATTATAGACATTTAATGGAATTATACTTAAAGATGTGTAGCGAAAACAACATATTAACAGATATGGATGCAATCATTGAAGACTATAAAAAAGAAATACCTCAAAACGAGCAAATGAGCTTATTTTAAGGTATATTTTTTTTTGCACATCTCATACTAAACATGGGTGATATTATGAGTGAAAAAGAATTATTATATGTAGAAGATGCATTGAGTCATTTAGAATATTTTAAAAGACATCTATGTATTAACAAAGAATGTTTAACAGAAGAAAAAGAAGTTGCCATGTTAAAAAAGATTGATAAAAAAGTAGATCAAATGTATCAAGACTTTTACAATCTATTGAAAGGAGAATAATTATGGATAACAAAACAATGCTAGAAGGAATCCTTTGGGATTTAAAAGTGATGAGTGAGTTAACACTCCATGGCACGATTGAGTCTGGTACATCGAATGTTCATAAAACGTTTCAAAACTCATTAACAGATATCTTGAACCTTCAAAACGACTTATACACATTGATGAGTGAAGAAGAAATGTATGAAACAAGTACTGTTTCTGAGACAAAAATCACTAAAACAAAAAACAAATTTAGTTCAGAACTAGAGAAAGAATAAGCTTTCTTTTTTCTTTTCATTTTCTTTTCACAGAATGTTCAAAAAACAAAGGTATATTAATACTTGGGTGATCGGAAATGAAAGAAAAAGGAAAAGGAATTCTTATTTGTACTATATCATTCCTGGCCATCTTAAGTATCATAGGGATAATCTCTGCAAATATTAATAGAAGTATCAACGAAAAAACTAGTATTTCAGAGTAACATTTGTTATAATTACAAGCAGGAGTGATTAGATGAAAAAGAAAAGTATTATATTATTAATGGTAGCGTTTTTAAGCTTTCTTGCAATTCCATTTAAGACAAATGCTACAACACCAGTAACGATATATTTCTTTAGAGGAGATGGATGTAGTTACTGTGCTGCTGCGGAAAGTTTTTTGGAAAGCCTTGCTGAAGATGAAGAATACAAAGACTTATTTGTAGTAAAAGAATTTGAGACATGGTATGATGAAGACAATGCTGACTTTGCCGAAGAAGTAG
Source organism: Candidatus Ventrenecus avicola (assembly GCA_018711945.1). Lineage (GTDB taxonomy): Bacteria > Bacillota_I > Bacilli_A > RF39 > UBA660 > Ventrenecus > Ventrenecus avicola. The sequence goes on along the minus strand of DVHP01000136.1, from coordinate 1,224 downwards.
CAGATGTAATGGGTGATGACTTAGGCGGAGTACCATATATCATCATTGGCGATGAAACATGGAATGGGTATTCATCAAACTATGATGAGGATTTAAAAGCAAAAATAAAAGAAGTCGCTGAAGACGAAAACTTTGTAGATCCTTTAGCAGAAATGGTAGCAAACTACGAAGCAGGAAATTCTGAAGAAAATAATAGCTCTTTAGTTAGCATAGCTATTTTACTTGGAGTAGTGATTGTCATTGGTGGTGGTTTATACTTTGCTAGACGTGGTGTAGAAAGTGATAGCGAAAAAGAATCTAAAACCGAGAAAAAGAAAGAGATTCCTTCAGAAAAAAAGGATGAAAAAGTAGTAGAAGAACCTGAAGAAAAAGCAGAAGAGGTCGCTGAAAAGAAAACAGAAGAGAAAAAAGAAGAACAAGTAGTTGAGAAAACATCAAAGCCAAAAACAACAAAAAAGAACGCATCAAAAAATACAAATACTAAGAAAAAAACAACAACTACGAAAAAAAAAATAATAGCAAAATAAGAACAACAAAGAATACAACAAAATAAAAAAGCCCCGGCAATCGGGGTTTTAAAATGGAAAAAATTATTTAGCAAATCGAATATAATTAATAATATCCAAAATAGAATAAATAATTAAAATAATTCCTAAAGCAACAAATAATACATTTTCACTGAAAATGGTATAAAGACCAAGTAAAATAATAATAGCCGCGCCAATTACAGCGATAAGATTTCTTTTATCTTTTATATTGGTAATGTCAGCCTCAGAAAGTCTACTAATGCCAACAAATAATAACCAAATTCCAGTAACAATTTGGATAGTTGTCGTTAAAATATTAGAAAGTAAAATAATTAATACACCAAACAAAATACTCATGATCGCACTCATCAAAATAGAAGAGTCATCAACCTTTAATTGAGATTTTAACCGATAATAAACAAAAAAACGGTAGATGCCAAATAAAATAACTAAAATACCCATAATATTAAAAATAGTGTTCAAAACTCCACTGGAGTTAAAAGTTAAGAAAATTCCTAAAACAAGTAAAATAATTGAATAAATTAATGAACGTTGTTTATTCTTTTTCTTTTGATTTACAATTGTAACCTTCAAATTTACCACCTTTCCTAGCCTTATTTTAGCATGATTTAAAAAAGAAGTCTATTGCATTTCATTTTGAGTTTTCGTATTTTTAATTTTTTTATTGTAATTTTCA
>DVHP01000135.1 GCA_018711945.1 Candidatus Ventrenecus avicola | reverse complement strand
GTTCGAGCATATATAGATCGTTGGAAAATAGAAGAAGTACACCGAGCAGAAAAAGTGGAATATCAATACGAAGATATGCGAGTAAGAAGCCTTCAAAGTCTAAATAATCTTAATACGATATTTATGATGCTTCTAGGGTTTCTTGCAAAAATGGCTGATAGTATAGATACAAGGTTATTATCAATTAAAATACTTGAGAGAAGCCAAAGTCTCAGAAGTGAGTTGGTTGTATATTTAGGGATGATGGCAAGAGGAATCCAAGATATACTTTCTTATGCTCATTGCGGAATACAGGAGTACAAGAAGCGACGACGAGGAAATAAAAAAGAAACAATACAAGAAGAATATATAGAACAACTGAGTTTAGCAATCTAAAAAAAGATATTTAAAATTTTAAAAAACTAATTTTTAAAATCTTTTTTGCATGCAATAAAATCATTAAATTTCAAAAAATAGTTTTACAAAAATATAATGTAAAGCTAAATTTCTAAAAAATACTACTAAAAAACTAAAAATACGAAAACTCAAATAAACTTCAATTCGCAAAATTTAAAATAAGAGAAACTAATTAGTCAAAGAGCATAAGAAACCTAGAGAATGAGCAGTTGCTTTAATCGTTCTCTATTTTCTTTTGATAATTCCACATATAAATCAAGAAGTTCGTCTTGCCAAAATATAGCAAAATAATTATCGATAATAATAGCAGTTCTAACATTTTTCACAACATATAAACCATGTCTTTGCTCTACAATAAAGCTTTTACCAATGTAGTCTTTTCCTTCTTCTGATTCTTTGTATAATTGATATAGATTATATCCCAACAAAGATACCATAATGACAAAACTAATAATATGATATTGTGTACTTCGATATTCTGTTAATCCCCAAAAATCTTTTAGTTGTCTAAAATCTTCTTCTATTTCTGGACGAAGTTCATACAATTTTATAATTTCTTCTGCACTTCTTGTTGGATGCGTAGTCAAAATGACTGCATAAGCATATTTTTCATCTTCTTTTAAAATTTCTGCATCTGTTAATATGGACTGATTCAACTTCTTTTCAAAACGAATGACAGCTGCATGCATAGAATACTCTAAATGAATATTTTCTGGTTTTTTCTCTTTGTCTTTCTCGTCCAACCAGAACATTTCTAGATTTGATACAAGAGTAATATCTTGTCCTTTTCTTTTAGTATTTGGATGCTTTTTCCATTCATTTTTTGAAACAGCTTCTGTGACTGCTGCTGTATGGATTTCCATATTCTTCTTGGCAGGAATTGTAACATTGACACCTTTTTTAAATAATTTTCTTATCATTTTAATATCTAAAAAACCTCGGTCTTCTATTAAATCATCTCCTAGTTTTAAATATTCAGACTTCAAAATCATATCTTTACTCATCTTTAAATCATGGGGCTTTGCTGTATTCATCACGATTTCTTCTATAAATCCTGAATTAGGTCCAAAGCCTCTTAAGACTCCCAGTTTATATCCTCTTAATTTTTCTCCACCTTTATATGTTATCGTACTTCCTTCATAATTTTCATTATTGAAATTTACATCACAAATGGTGCAATCCAATACATGGATATCTGAAGTAAGTTTAGCTTTTTTTAAAAGTTCTTTATTGATTTGATTAAAGCTTTTTATAAATTCGTTTTGAAACTCTAGTGGCTTATCTTTTTCTTGTTTATATCGTCCTAAAAATGCTCGAATATTCGATTCTTTTAAGAGACTTTCTTCTAAATGATACTCTATATTGATTCCTAATTTTTCAATGATTTCTTGACTTGTGATTGCAAGAGGAAGTTCGCTGATAGCAAATAGTCGCTTCATTCTTGCTTGAACCCCTGCTAGGACAAACAAAGGAATACTTAAATTGGTATTTTGTTTTCTTTTTTCTTCTAAATATTGAGAAGTCATTTCAATAATTTCATAATTTTTTTCTGCGTAATCTAAAACTTTATCCGATAAATTGGGAATGATATTAAATGCATTCATATACTCATATTCTTCTTCTGTTAGTATCTTTATTACTTTTTCCTTGTTTAATGTTCTTATCATTTTAAAACCACCGTATTCCTTATTCTCTATTTCAATTATATAGGAATTGGTGGTTTATTTCAAATTTTGCGAATTGAAGTCAAATAAAAAAAAGGGATTGACATAAATCCTTTTTTCTTTTAAAATGTACTTAAGTTGTCTTTGAGAGTACTGGTGATCATTTGGAACATTATTTTACGAATAATAGTCATTTAAAAAGCGAGATACGCACCATATCTTATGAAAACAAAGGGGTAGTTTTCACTTTTTTTAGTGATTTAGGAGTATTTTCAAAAGACAAAATCGATTATGGAAGTAGAGTATTAGTAGAAACAATTATCCACCAAGGAAAAAAATACAACAACATATTAGATGTTGGCTGTGGATACGGGTTCATCGGCATAGTACTCGGAAAATTAAACGAAGCCTCGGTAGTCTTTACCGATGTTAATAAAAGAGCCTTACATTTATGTGAAAGAAATATTAAAGAAAATAAAATAAAAGGCGAGATAGTATTAAGTAACGCCTATGAAAATATTACAGAAACGTATGATTTAATTGTAACAAACCCTCCGATTCGAGCGGGAAAAGAAGTGGTTTTAAATATAATTAGAGACGCTAGAAAACATTTAAAAGAGGATGGAGAACTGTGGTTTGTCATCCGTAAAGACCAAGGAGTAAAAAGCATTATCAAATGTGTAGAAGATATATACAAAACCGAGGTGGTAAAAAAAGACAAAGGATTTTATATAGTTCGTGCAAAAATTTATTGACACCAACGTGAATTACTGCTAGAATTATAAATTGGTGACGTGTTAGTTTTTTTTAGCGTTTGAGGAAAAAAATAATTTATTAGATGGGGTGAAATCGTGGCTTACAAATTAAAAAAATGTGGAGATTACAGAACAAGAAGAAGTTTCTCCAAAAGTAAAAATACTATGGAACTTTCAGATTTACTAGAAGTTCAAAAGAAAAGTTACCAACAATTTTTAGAAACAGGAATTCGTGAAGTATTTGACGAATTATTTCCTGTCGAAAGTTTTACTGGAAATGTAACAGTAGATTTTGGGGATTATTCTTTTGATGAACCTAGATATTCTGTGAAAGAGTCAAAAGAGAGAATGGTCAATTACGCAGCTCCTTTAAAGGTACAAGCTCGTGTTTTTATTCATGAGACAGGAGAAGTAAAAGAACAAGAAATTTTCTTGGGAGACATGCCTTTAATGACAGAGTCTGGAACATTCATTATCAACGGTGCAGAACGTGTTATCGTATCTCAATTAGTACGTAGTCCAAGTGTTTATTTCAAAAGAGAAATTGACAAGAATGGTCGTCGTATTATCAGTGGAGAAATGATACCAAATCGTGGTACATGGTTAGAATTTGAAACCGATGCAAGAGATGTAATTTATGTTCGTATTGATAGAACTAGAAAAGTACCAGTAACGACATTCCTTCGTGCCTTAGGACTTTCTAGCAACGATGACATTACAGGTGTATTTGGAGAAGATCCATATCTATTAAATACGTTTGAAAAAGATAGTACAAAGAATACCGATGAAGCATTAATTGAGATTTTCGAAAAATTACGTCCAGGAGAACCAGCAACTCTAGATTCCGCAAAGAATCAACTTATTATGCGTTTCTTTGATCATTTCCGTTATGACTTAGCAAAAGTAGGACGTTATAAATTCAATAAAAAATTAAATGTCAGTGATCGTTTAGTAGGTTGTACATTAGCAGAAGACGTAAAAACTGAGAATGGCGATGTTGTTGCGGCAAAAGATACACTAATCACAAAAGAAATTTTAGAAAAAATCAAACCAGTATTAAAAGCAGGTTTTGGAGTTCATAAAGTTTCTATTCATGAAGAATTAGACTCATACAATGACATCCAAGAAATCAAAGTATATGATAAAAATCACCCAGATAAAGTGATTAAGATTTTAGGTGTTTTAGATACTGTTGAAGAAAAAAGATTAACAATTCCAGATATCTATGCATCAATTAACTATTACTTAAACTTACATGCTGGTATTGGTAATACAGATGAAATCGATAACTTAGGAAATCGTCGTGTCAGACAAGTTGGTGAATTAATCCAAAAACAATTCCAAGTAGGTATGAGCCGTATGGAACGTGTAATTCGTGAGCGAATGACAACACAAGAAACGGCAGATATTACACCAAAATCATTAATTAATATTCGTCCAGTAACTGCAGTATTAAAAGAATTCTTTGGTAGTTCCCAATTATCAAAATTCATGGATCAAATCAATCCAATTGCTGAACTTACTGATAAAAGACGTTTATCAAGCTTAGGACCTGGTGGATTATCTCGTGACCGTGCCGGAATGGACGTTCGTGACGTAAATGCCAGCCACTATGGACGTATTTGCCCAGTAGAAAGTCCAGAAGGACAAAACATTGGATTAATTACCTCTTTAGCTGGTTATGCAAAAATTAATGAATACGGATTTATCATGACTCCATACCGTAGAGTAGAAAACGGTAAAGTTATCATGGATGATGTACATTATATGACAGCCGATGAAGAAGCAGATTACTATATTTCAGAAGCAAACATCGCTCTAGATGATGATAACCATATTATTGAAGACGAAGTAATCGTTCGTTACAATGGTGACAATGTCATGGTTTCAAAAGACAAAGTAAATTTTGTGGACGTTTCACCAAGCCAAGTTGTTTCTATTACAACAAGTTGTATTCCATTCTTGAACTACGACGATGCCAACCGTACTCTTATGGGTTCTAACATGCAACGTCAAGCAGTTCCTCTATTAAAATCAGAAGCTCCAATCGTTGGTACAGGAGTAGAGTGTGTTGCAGCAAAATACTCTGGTAGTACAGTCGTTGCTAAAGCAGATGGTGTAGTAGAGTATGCAGATGCTAAAAAAATCATTGTAAAAAATGCGAAAGGGAAAGATACTTATTATTTAGCAAACTTTGAAGGAAACAACGCTGCAGCTTGTACAAATCATATTCCATTAGTACATGCCGGAGAAAAAATTAAAGCTGGTCAAGTTATTGCCGATGGTCCAAGTACTGACCATGGAGAACTTGCTTTAGGTAAAAACATGACTGTAGCATTCATGACCTATAATGGTTATAACTATGAAGACGCAGTTATATTAAATGAAAGATTAGTAAAAGACGACGTTTACACATCACTTCATATTGAAATGTATGAAATTGAATGCCGTGATACCAAATTAGGACCAGAAGAAATTACAAGAGATATTCCAAATGTTGGAGAAGAAGCTCGTAAAAACCTAGACTCTGAAGGTATTGTAAGAATTGGTACAGAAGTAAAAGAAGGCGATATCCTTGTTGGTAAAGTAACTCCAAAAGGTGTTCAAGAACTAACAAGCGAAGAAAAACTATTACATGCAATCTTTGGTGAAAAAACTCGTGAAGTAAGAGATACATCTCTAAAAGTAGAACACGGTGCAGCTGGTATTGTTCATGACGTTAAAGTCTATACCAAAGAAAATAGTGACGAACTTCCAGCAGGTGTATTCAAAATTATTCGTGTTTACATTATTCAAAAACGTAAAATCCAAGTTGGAGATAAGATGAGTGGTCGTCATGGTAACAAAGGTGTTATTTCCCTTGTATTACCAGAAGAAGATATGCCATACTTACCAGATGGTACTCCAGTTGATGTTATGTTAAACCCATTAGGTGTTCCATCACGTATGAACATTGGCCAAATCCTAGAAGTTCATTTAGGAATGGCTGGTAAAAAATTAGGCGTTCATTATGCAACTCCAGTATTTGATGGAGCAAACCTTGATGACATTCATGAAGAAATGCGTGAAGCTGGTATGAGCGAAGATGGTAAAGTAACTCTTCACAACGGTCGTACCGGAGAACCATTCGAACATAAAATTAACGTTGGTGTTATGTACATGGTAAAACTACATCACATGGTAGATGATAAATTACATGCTAGAGCTACTGGACCATATAGCTTAGTAACACAACAACCATTAGGTGGTAAAGCACAATTTGGTGGACAACGTTTCGGAGAAATGGAAGTTTGGGCATTATATGCTTATGGTGCTGCTCATGTCTTACAAGAAATTTTAACGATCAAATCAGACGATGTAATTGGTCGTGTAAAAGTTTATGAAGCTCTTGTAAAAGGTAAAACAGTAAATCAAGCAGGTGTTCCAGAGTCATTTAGAGTACTTATCAAAGAATTCCAAGCACTAGGCCTAAATGTTCAAATCATTAATAACGATGACGAAGTATTAGACTTAAAAGAAATCGAAAGAGAAGAAGAAAAAGAAGATTTAATTAAGATTGATGAAATCGATGTCACAAGAGAGACAATGACACCAAGCGAAGAACCAGAAAGTGACCTCGAACAATTACCAGATAACGAAGAAGAAGATGAGTTTGAAGGTGACAGTCTAGACGACTTAGAATTTCCAGGAGACATCGCTTTAGATGAGGAAGACGAGATTGAGGAGGGTGAGTAAGAATGATCGAAGTAAATAATTTTAAAGGAATTAAAATTGGACTTGCTAGTCCAGAACAAATCCGTTCTTGGTCATACGGTGAAGTAAAAAAACCGGAAACCATCAATTATCGTACATTAAAACCAGAAAGAGATGGCTTATTCTGTGAAAAAATCTTCGGACCAACCAAAGACTATGAATGTTCTTGTGGAAAATATAAACGATTACGTTACAAGAACGTTGTATGTGATCGTTGTGGAGTAGAGGTTACAAAATCAAAGGTGCGTCGTGAAAGAATGGGACACATTGAGTTAGCCTCTCCTTGCTCTCATATTTGGTTTTTCAAAGGCGTTCCATCTAAAATGGGCTTAGTCCTTGATATGAGTCCAAGAGACCTAGAAGAAGTATTATACTTTGTAAGCTATGTCGTACTAGATCCTGGAAGCGCTCCATTATCAAAGAAACAAACATTATCAGATAAAGAGTATCGTGCTTACTATGAAAAATATGGTAACAGCTTCAAAGTAGGTATGGGTGCAGAAGCAATCAAAACTCTATTACAAGAAGTAGATATTGATAAAGAAGTAGAAGACTTACGTGCAGAGTTAGAAAACGCATCTGGACAAAAAAGAATTCGTTTAGTAAAAAGACTAGATTGCTTAGTTGCTTTCCAAGAAAGTGGCAATCGTCCAGAATGGATGATTTTAGAAGCTCTTCCTGTCATTCCACCAGATTTACGTCCAATGATCCAATTAGACGGTGGAAGATTTGCAACAAGTGATTTAAATGATTTATATAGAAGAATTATTAACCGTAATAATCGTTTGAAAAAATTACTAGAATTAGGAGCTCCAACGATTATTGTTCAAAACGAAAAACGTATGCTTCAAGAAGCAGTAGATAGTTTACTTGACAATGGTCGTCGTGGAAGAAGCGTATCAGGTGCTGGAAATAGACCATTAAAGAGTTTATCTAGCATGCTAAAAGGAAAACAAGGACGTTTCCGTCAAAACTTACTTGGTAAACGTGTTGACTATTCAGGCCGTAGTGTTATCGTCGTTGGACCAAACCTTAAAATGTATCAATGCGGTATTCCAAAAGATATGGCCCTTGAATTATTCAAACCACATGTAATTCATGGACTTGTTGAACGCGGTCTTGCTCATAATATTAAAGGAGCAAAAAAATTAATTGATACAAAAAATGATTGCGTATGGGATGTTGTAGAAGACGTAATTACAGAGCATCCAGTTATGCTTAACCGTGCTCCAACTCTTCACCGTTTAGGTATTCAAGCATTCGAACCAAAATTAGTTGGTGGAAAAGCAATTCGTTTGCACCCACTTGTTTGTACAGGATTTAATGCTGACTTCGATGGTGACCAAATGGCTGTCCATGTTCCACTTAGCGAAGAAGCAAAAGCCGAAGCAAGAATCTTAATGCTAGGTGCTCAAAACATATTAAATCCAAAAGATGGAAAACCAATCGTTACACCATCACAAGACATGGTCTTAGGAAACTGCTATTTAACACAGGAAAAAAGAGGGGAGGATCACGAAGGAAAAGTTTACAAAGATCCAAATGAAGTATTAATGGCTTATGAAAGAAAAGAAATTACTCTTCATACTCGTATTGCCTTACCAGTACGTTCCTTCAAACACAAACTATTTACCGAAGACCAAATGGATAAATATTTAGTAACAACATGTGGTAAGATTATATTTAACGAAATCCTACCAGATAGCTATCCTTATATTAATGAGGCAAGCAAAGAAAATATTGAAGGTATGACTCCAGATAAATTCTTCCTTCCAATGGGAACGAATATTCCGGAGGCTATTAAAGAAATGCCTTTAGTCTCTCCATTTATCAAAGGCGATTTAAGTAAAATAATTGCTCAAGTCTTTAAACGTTATCATACAACAGAAACAAGTATTTTCTTGGATAAATTAAAAGACTTAGGATTTAAGTATTCAACAATTGCCGGAGTAACCGTATCAGCTGCAGATATCGTACCATCAAAAACAAAACATCAAGTAATTGCAGAATCAAAAGAATTAGTAGAAAAAGTCAACAAACAATTTAAACGTGGTATGATTACAGAAGAAGAACGTTACAACACAGTAATTGATATCTGGAATAAAGCCAATGACAAAATCAAAGACGAATTAAAAGCAATCGCGAAAGATGACTTTGATAACCCATTGTTCATGATGATGAACTCTGGAGCCCGTGGTTCTATTTCAAACTTCTCACAACTTGCTGGTATGCGTGGACTGATGGCAAAACCAGATGGTTCTACCATTGAAATTCCAGTTACTTCAAACTTCTCAGAAGGATTAACCGTATCAGAATTCTTCTTATCAAGTCACGGTTCAAGAAAAGGTTCAGCAGATACTGCACTTCGTACAGCAGACTCTGGATACTTAACAAGAAGACTTGTTGA
>DVHP01000134.1 GCA_018711945.1 Candidatus Ventrenecus avicola | reverse complement strand
ACACAGGGATTTTCAGTCCCTTGCTCTACCAACTGAGCTATCATTCCATATATAGAGAAGTGCTAATGCACTTCTACACGTTAATTTTGGTATGATATGAATCGTTTTATATCCATATCTATCGGACAATTATTATTATAGCATATTGACAATCATTTGTCAAGTCAAATGGAAAAATTTTTTAAAAATCTTATTCATCATCGTCTTCGTAATTATCTTCCCAACTTGTTTTATATTTTTGCATTGGAGTACCTTCTTCTTCTCTTTGGAAATATAAATCTAAATCTATTACTGCGAAATCTGGTTTTTCTATTATACAAATTGTTGTGATTGAACCTTGACCAAAAATAGTATTCCATTCAAAATATTTATTATTAAATTTCCAAACATATTCATATTCTTCAAAATATCTGTCATCATAATATTCTTTAACTCTTTGAATATCTGCTACGATATTAAGAAATTTATGAAAATTACTTAAATCTTTTTCATTTTTTATATCTTTCTCAGTAAAGTCTTTTTTATGCTTTAGTGTTTTATATGCCCAAGACTCGTCATTATATGGCTCGTTTAGATTATTTAAAAAAGATTCTATCCAGTTGCAGTATTCTTTATTAGCTACTCTTTTTTGTCCTTCTGCAAATTTTCTTTTTTCTTCTTGTCTAATAGATTCCCAATCTGTTTCTTCTAATTTTTTCATTGCATTTTTAAACCAATCTTCATTTTTTATTGACATTTTTTTCACCTTCTTTTCTATTATAAAATTCTTTATATTGCTTTAATAACTTATAATATGTAGTTTTTGCAATTCCACATTCTTTGAAAATTTCTTGGGCTGAATAAAACCCTTGTTCAACTCTAAATTTCCATAGAATAAACAACAATGATGTTCCATTAATTTCAGCTTTTGGTCTTCCAACACTTCCAGATTCTGTTTTTACTAATGGAATAACTTTCCTAAAAAACTTTTTGTTTTTATAATTGTAATTTAATTGCTTCTTTGAGATTCTATTATAATACTCTTGTTTTTTTTCTTTCTTTCTTTTATCTTTAATATTTACCTTTACTATTTTTTCTCTTTTTGTGCTATAAGTATAGGATTTAATTCTTTCTCTTTTTAATCTCTCTTTTTCTTGCTTTTCTTTTCTCTTTTTTTTCTCAATTTCACTTCGTATTTTTTGTTGAATAATCTTATTGCTACAACAATATTTTATATTATCAAATAAAAACTTTTTAACTGGAAATACCTTTTGTTTATTGCATCCATTACATCTACATAAAAAAGAAATTTCTCCTTTTTTTGAACACTTTACCTTATGTACAATCCAGTTATTCTTTTCGTATGCTATAAACCCTTGAAAAACATCTATTAATTTTGCTTTGTTAATTAATTCTAAATCGTACACAGAACAACCACAAGTTAAATCTTGAATATTGTCATAATTCTCCAATTTTCTTATTAATTCTAGTTCAGAAAAACGAATTTCGTTTCCACATTCACAAATAAATCTATATTCATATTCATCTCTATTTTTTACTTCACCAAAATTAAATTGTAACGCACAATTAACTTGACTATGATAATAATCACATAAAAAAAACAAATGTCCAATTTTTCTGTCTATATAAATAGAATGCAAAATTTCATCTCTTGTCATTTTTTCTCCTTTCTTATTGGTGGAGCTGAGGGGAGTCGAACCCCTGTCCAAATTACTTTCCAAACTAATATCTACAAGTTTATTTTATTGTTCGTCTTAGATATAATAACTACAACAAACAAAAGTTATAATATCGTACCTTTTTAAATCTTTGTGAGCGATACCAAGGTTACTTCTCTGCCACCACGCATCTACTTTAATGACGCCTATCTCAAGCCAGTAGACTTCTCGAGTAGACGAGCCTAATCAATTAGGCAGCTACTAATTCTTCGTTAGCGTTTACTTTATTTGTATTCATTTTTTAAGTTCCCAGAATACATTAACTACTTGCAATTCTTTCTTCCAATAATCTGTCGAAACCAAATACAGCCCCATATTAAGAGTGACGTTGAGTCACTTCTAATTCAAATCTGCTTCTGAAATAGGTATCCCCAAAAATAACTTTAATAAAGCATCATCAAGTTTAGATATAAGATTATGATATTTTTTAGGAACGACTTTTGCATTTTTAAGGCTAAACATTTCGGTAAAAAAATCAATTTCTTTATCTGTAAAATCAGAGCAATCTTCTGCTCCACTTTCCATTTTGGCAACTGTCATATTCCCATAAATCATACTATTAAGTTTTTGAGAAAAACTATCTATTGTAATTTGTCTGTTTGGCACATTTCCATTAATTGCTCCAAAATCATCAAATCTTATAATTAGTTTACATTTATCCTCATTTGAAGAATTTTCATCTATTACAGATGGACTATATCCTATAGATAGATGGTCTGTAAATTCACATTTTTTATATTCCTTTATAAATTTAGTTTCTGCATCAAATGCTTCGTGACTATTATTAAATTCTTTAACTTCTGGCTCTTTCCCAACTGGTAAAAAAATACTTCTTATTTTACTCATTTCTATATTCTTCCCTTCCTTATCTATTAAATATATTTTTTTGTTCTAATATTAATTGTTTTGTTGTATTATCACATTCATCCCAAGTTTTATAGAATCTACATTCTTTGTTTTCACATATTCTTTCTGTTAATGCACAACATTGTTGCTTAATATCCTCACTTTCATTAAATGCGAAACAGTCTGTATGTACCATATTATTACTCATAACATCCTCCTTCCTTCATCATTTTAACTTTAATAACATTATATCATAACTTGAAAGTTTTGTCAAGATGTTTTTGAAATATTTTTCAAATTTTTATATCCCATTGTTTTTCCATAGTGTTTGAGTCTTTCTTTGGTCATATAACTTCTTTTATAATTTCTACCGTGTCCTTTTTTAAATCTAGTATTTTTCCCAGCTTTTCTTAACTGCTCATCCATATCATACTTATAAGCTAATTCACTCATCTTTTGATGATAGTCATTAGATGTAAAAGGAACTTTATGGTCTAATCCAAATTTATCACAGTATTCATTTTTAGACATATGATGTACATAGTATATATGTTGTTGAAGCTTTGCATAGGCTTTTCCACAAATATGACATATTGGCATCGAATATTGTTTACTATTTATATCGTCTACGTAACTCATCTTCCCATATGTTACTTTATCTTTATATGTAGTAAATTTGTTTTTTACAAAATACGTATAACACTTTTGACAATATCCTGCGTAGTTCTTATCCATCTTTCCACAACTTTTACATTGTATCATTATATCTCCCTCCTAAATACAAATCAATTATAGCATAATGACAAAGTTTTGTCAAGCACTTTTTCAAAAAAATTTAAAACAAAAAATCCACGTGTGCCACGTGGTACCTGACTTTGGGGGCACCTGTAGGTGTCATTTAACATACAAAAATACGTACAAATATTTACAAATACCTACAGCTACCTACAGATATTTATAAATAAAAAAATATGCCTCTTTTAGAGACATATTTCGTTTTATTTAAAAGGTTTGCGATATGAAGAAAAAATATTAAAGCACCACGTTTTTTAACGGTTTCTCTCAGTAGTGCTGTACTGCCGTGGGAAAACGTGCAAACCAGATTGGCGTCAGGAGTGAGGCTCGAACTCACGCGCCACATTTCTGTGACCTAATGGTTTAGCAAACCATCCTCTTCACCAACTTGAGTATCCTGACATATAGTGCGACTTAGATAAAGTGCCAGTTTTTATCTAAGTCTAGGAGGTACATAAATGAAGAATAAAAAATATAATTGGCTAATAATTAGCCTGTGGCGTCACAGGTAGGATTCGAACCTACGAACCGCTCATCACGGTTTCTAGTTTTCAAGACTAGCGCATTAAGCCAGACTCTGCCACTGTGACATTTTTATTTAAAGCGCTTTCTATCTACAAAACAACTAAATCTTCGATAGAAAATGGAACGGACATTACCTTCACAAGACATCTTCTCGTATGCCCCCAAAGTCTTGCATATCCATAAGATTTTTTTAGAGAATACTGAGCATATATTAGCTTCTCATATTATTCTAGTTGATTTACTTACTCTCTGTCGCCCCAGTAAGCTAGGACTTTTCCAGACCATCACGGACTTGAACCGTATCTCTTGGCTAATGCCCAAGTGTTTTACCAAATTAAACTATCAAGCCATATACTAGGGTGTCGCCACCCTTTTAAAAAGTTATTTATTTAAACTAAATATACTTGAAATATCACTACCTGCCATTGTTGATGGTAATGTCCCATTCCATTTGTCAATCATTGCTTTTTGGTTTTCTATTTCTTTTAGTCTTAAATAACTATCAGTAATTTGTTCGTTTTGTTGACGCATTACTTCTGCTTCAGCTTTTGCATCTTCTATTTTCTTTGCATTTTCTACTTTTGCTTTTTCTAGCTCATACTGTGCCTTTTGAGTTTGTTGCTCAACAATTTGTTTCTCTTCTACTGCCTTGTCAAATTCCTCAGAAAATGATAAATCTATAATATTTAAAGAAGTTAAACTTATTCCTCTATCATATAATTTATTATATAAAGCTTCTAATGCGAACGCAGACACCTCATTTCTTTTTGTTATAAGTTCTTCTGCTGTATAGTTAGCAATAGTTGCTTTCATAGCTTCTTGTATAGCTGGTTCAACTATAACTGTTTTGTAATCAACACCGACTTCACGATACAATGTATTTGCTGTATCTTTAGTTATGTTGTAGTTTATTGCTACTTTAAAGTTTGATATTTTTTGTAAATCTTTTGAACTTGCCTCCATAGTATATTCTGTTTTTTGCGTACGACAATCCATTAAAACAATTTTTTCTATGTAAGGAATTTTAAAATTTAATCCTTCATTTAACATTGTACTTTGTACTTGTCCAAAGCGAGTTTTTACTCCAACATATCCCGTTGGAATTGTTTTAAAGCTGTTACATAGAGTAATTAATAAAAATAAAGCAATAATTCCTATGATAACCCATTTTACAATTCTTTTTGTACTTTGTTCCATAAAATA
>DVHP01000133.1 GCA_018711945.1 Candidatus Ventrenecus avicola | reverse complement strand
TATTCTTATGAAGTATTCCATTTTGGGACATATCAATAGTGTCAATAGATATTACATATTTTGGATAATGATCTGAAATTTTTTGAAACACTCCAAATTCTCGTTCCATATTTTCATCATTTAATTGATATACTACTTGAAAATATACTTTTTCTTGATATCTAGTTGCAATAAAATCTACTTCTTTATTTTCTATATTTCCGACTTTTACATCATAGCCTCTAGAAATCAACTCATTATAAACAATATTTTCAAGATAAGCCCCTAATTGATATTTTCTTGAAGTATTCATAATTTGACCTAACCCTAGATCAGTTAAGTAATATTTATATTTTCCATTTAAAATTCTTTTTCCTCGAATATCATATCTTTCTGCTTTACTTATCAAAAATGCTGTACACATATACTCTAGATAATTATAAATAGTATTTTTAGTAACATTTCTATCATTGCTTTCAAAATACTTTGATAAACTTTCAGCAGAAAATGTTTGAGAAGGGATAGTAACAATATATTCGATTATTCTATTAAATAAATCTAAATTAGTAATCTTAAACCTTTCAACAATATCCTTTACTACAATTGAATCATAAACATCAGATAAATACGTTTTAACTTGTTCTTCATCAGTTAAAACAAATCTTTGAGGCATTCCACCCCACAACATATATTCATCAAAATAAGGTTTTAATTCATACTTATCTAAAATATTTTTATATTCACAGACTTCTTGAAAAGTAAAAGGATAAATTTTAAAACTTACATAACGACCCACTAAATGTGTCGCATACTCGCCTGACAATAAATCACTATTAGAACCGGTCACAAATAAGGATACTTTATCTCCATAGTCAGCTTTAAAAGAATTAACAGCAAGTTCCCATTTTGTAACCCTGTGAATTTCGTCTAAAAAAATATAGTACTTATCTTGATCGACCATTTTGGATTTTATATACTTATATAAATCATCATTACGTATATCAGTATATTCTTTCGATTCAACATTCATATAAATAATATGATCTTCCCTGACTCCCTTTTCCTTAATTTCATCAATAATCTGTCTTAAAACAACGGATTTGCCACACCTTCTAATACCCGTAATCACTTTAATTAGATCTACATCATAAAACGGTCTTATTTTAGATAAATACTTTTCACGAAGAAACATGTGATACACCTTCTTTCTATAATTTTGTATTGTACAAAAGACAAAATCAGAAATAATTAGCGTTTTGTATTATGTGGAATACAAAATTGAAATTGCAATAAAAAAAGTAAGACTATCACATCTTACCCTATACTAATTCTAAACGAACTTGTAAAGCATCGTCACCAACACGTTCTTTAATTTTAATAATTCTAGTGTATCCACCATTTCTGTCTTGATATTTTGGAGCAAGTTCATTAAATACTTTACTTACTACCTCATTATCATTATGAACAAATGCTAAAGCTTTTCTTCTTGAAACCAAAGTTCCTCTTTTTCCGTAGGTAATTAATTTATCAACAAATTTACGTACTTCTTTAGCTCTAGCTTCTGTAGTAACTACAGAACCGTTTAAGATAACAGTTTTTGTAAGTCCTGCTAAAATACTTCTTCTTTGACGTGTTTCTCTTCCTAATTTTCTATAAGCCATACCTCTTACCTCCTTTAATCGCGGAACTTAAGTCCCATTTCTTCTACTTTATCTAATACTTCTTTTAATGATTTCTTACCTAAATTACGTATCTTAGTAACTTCCACTTCCTTCTTATTGATTAAATCTTGAACCGTATGAATTCCTGCTCTCTTTAAGCAGTTATAAGCACGTACAGAGAATTCAATCTCTTCAATTGGAGTTTCAAGTGTCTTAGTAATTGTATCTACTTTCTTTTCGCTCATTAAACCAGATACATCACTAATTGCATTTAAATCTGCAACAATATTAAAGTGTTCAATCAAAATCTTAGCAGCAAGTGCCATACATTCTTCTGGAGTAATACTTCCATTTGTTTCGATTTCCATAATTAACTTATCAAAGTTCTCATTATGTCCAACACGAGCACTTTCTACATCAACAGAAACTCTTTCTACTGGACTGTATAAAGAATCGATTGCAATCACTCCTGGTTTATCTTCTGCAAATAATTTTTGATTTTCTTTAGAATCCACATAACCTTTACCATTATTACATGTTAAAGTCATATCGATTTTTCCACCTTCTACTAAGTTACAAATCACAAAATCAGGATTAACAACTTCAATATCAGGATCATGTTCAATCATACCTGCAGTAACAGGTCCTGGAGTATTTGCACTTAAATGCATAGTTTTTGCTTCTTCGCTATGATTTTTTAAAACAACACTCTTCAAATTTAATACAATTGCAGTAACGTCTTCATAAACTCCATCAATTTTTTGGAATTCATGTAACACTCCATCAATTTTTACAGTAGTAATTGCACATCCAGGCATGCTAGATAACATAACTCTTCTAAGTGCAGTACCAACTGTTGTACCAAATCCTCTCTCTAATGGTTCTAATTCAAACTTAGCAAAATGATTGCTATCTTGATATTCTGTAATTTTATATTCTGGTTTCTCAAATTTAATCATATATTAACATTCCTTTCCATCACTAATTTCTAGGTCTTTTTGGTGGACGGCATCCGTTGTGTGGAATTGGTGTTTCGTCTACGATACTTGTAACTTCTAATCCTACAGCTTGTAATTGTCTAATCGCATTTTCTCTACCAGCACCTAAACCTTTTACATGTACTTCAACTTTTTTCACGCCACATTCCATAGCAGCACGTCCAGCAGCCTCAGCACTTGTTCCAGCTGCAAAAGGAGTTTTCTTTTTACTTCCCTTGTAACCAATTGTTCCAGCACTTGCCCAACTAATTACATTTCCATCTTTATCAGTAATAGTCACGATTGTATTGTTATATGTAGAATGAATGTGTGCAACTGCTTCAGGAATATTCTTTTTAACTTTTCTTTTTCTTCTATTATATGCCATAAACACTTACCTCCTATTTACCTGCTTTTTTCTTATTAGCAACTACTTTACCTCTACCTTTTCTAGTATGAGCATTGCGG
This sequence comes from Candidatus Ventrenecus avicola, assembly GCA_018711945.1. Taxonomy (GTDB): domain Bacteria; phylum Bacillota_I; class Bacilli_A; order RF39; family UBA660; genus Ventrenecus; species Ventrenecus avicola. Next base: position 2,465 of record DVHP01000133.1, on the reverse strand, counting down.
TTTGTTCTTTGTCCTCTAACAGGAAGTCCTTTTTTATGACGAACTCCTTGATATGAGTTAATTTCCATTTTTTCTTTAATACTTAATTGTACTTCACGACGAAGATCACCTTCAACAGTATACTTATCCACTTCTTTACGTAATGCTTGGATTTCTTCATCTGTTAAGTCTTTTACCTTGCATTCTGGATTAACACCTGCATTCTTACAGATTGTACGAGCCAAAGGTCTACCAATACCATAAATAGCAGTTAACCCAATGCAAATATGTTTTTCATTTGGTAATTCAATATTCTTAATTCTTGCCATATAAACACTCCTTCTAACCTTGAACTTGTCTGTGTTTTGGATTTTCACAGATTACCATAACTTTACCTTTTCTTCTAATTACCTTGCATTTTCTGCAAATAGGCTTTACTGAAGCTCTAACTTTCATAATTAACCTCCATTATCTCTTATTCCATGTAATTCGCCCACGTGTTAAATCATAAGGAGAAAGCTCAATGGTCACTGTATCACCTGGTAGAATACGAATCATATTCACTCGCATTTTACCAGAAACGTAGGCCTCTACAGTATATCCATTTTGAAGTTCTACAATATAGTCGCCACCCTTAGTAACGTCTACTACTTTTCCTTCTACTTCAATCTTATCTGATTTTGTACTACTAGGTTGTCTTTTTTTAATAACATCCTTACTTTGTAAATTGCTTTTTCGATCATTTTTTTTCGCCATAATCATTCTCCCGTTAAAATTTCATATCCGTCACGCGTAACCGCGACAGTATGTTCAAAGTGAGCAGATGGACTTCCATCTTCCGTCACCACTGTCCAGTCATTATCCAACATAACAACATTTCGTTTTCCTAAATTCAGCATTGGTTCTATTGCTAAAACCATACCTTCTTTTAAAACGAGGCCAGTGTTCTTCTCACCATAATTTGGAACATCAGGTTCTTCATGCATATTTGTACCTATGCCATGTCCGACTAACTCTTCTACAACACTAAGTCCATGACTATGTGCATAAGACATAATTGCATAACTAATGTCCCCAATTCGCGCTCCAGGTCTTACTTGTTTTATTCCTTCGTAAAGAGCTTTCTCAGTATCTACTACCATTTCTTTAACTCTAGCATCAACCTCTCCAACAAGATAAGTTCTTGTCATATCAGATTCATAACCAGCCTTACGAACAGTAAAATCAAGTTTGACAATATCTCCATTCTTAAGCTTACGCGTCTTACTTGGAATTCCATGAACGACTTCATCATTAATACAAATGCAGGCACTTGCAGGAAACCCCTCATACCCTAAACAAGAAGGATATGCATCATGACTTACAATAAAATCATGAATTTTTTTATCTAACTCGAAAGTCGTAACTCCCGGCTTAATAAACTTTTCCATTTCCTTATGTGCTAAATAATTAATGTGTCCTGCTTCTTTCATTAACTTAATTTCGCGTTCACTTTTTATTGTCATCTATGACCTCCAATAAAGATTTAAGAGCACTTGTTTGATCCACATCATTATTTTGAAGCACCGTCAAACACCCTTTTTCTTGATAATAAGCTACTACAGGCATCGTACTCTCTAAAAACTTTGCGTAACGTACCTCATAAGACTCTAAGTTGTCATCATCTCTCTGTACAAGCGTCTCATGACAATCATCACACAACATTGAAACTTTTGGTTTAAACTCATCTATATAGATATTGTAACTACGATGACACTTCATGCAGATTCTTCTACCTAATAAACGGTCTAACAGAATCTTTTTATCTACATCAATATAAATGACTACAACATCTCTTTTTAAACCAGATAATATTATATCAAGTTTTTTTGCTTGTTGCAACGTTCTTGGAATACCATCTAAAATAATTGGTGTGGATAAAGAAATTTTAGAAAGTTCTTTTTCTACAATCTGCAAAATTGTTTCATCATCCACAAATGCACCAGTAGCCAAAAACGCTTTTAATTCTTCATTATGTTCTGCTTCACTTCGAAGCAAATCACCTGTACTAATTTGTGTAAACCCGCAGTGATGGATTAAATAATCACTAAATGTTCCTTTGCCCCCTAAAGGAGGAGCAAGAAAAATGACAGATTTCATTTTACTTGAAACTCCTGTGAGCAAAACGTCTTGAAACTAAACCACTTTGAATTTGTTTATAAGTTTCAATTGCAACACCGACAACGATTAAAATACCAGTTCCACCAATCGCAATAGATTGATCAAGACCAGTAATATTAGATACTAAGATAGGAAGTCCTGCAAGAATTGCAATAAATAAAGATCCTACCAAAGTCAAACGACTTACGACTGTACTAATATACTTCGTTGTCTCAGCTCCCGGTCTAACACTAGGAATATAAGCACCACTCTTATTTAAATTCTTACTCATTTCTTCTGGGTTCATAGCCATAAATGTATAGAAATAACTAAAGAAAATAATAAGA
>DVHP01000132.1 GCA_018711945.1 Candidatus Ventrenecus avicola | reverse complement strand
ACTTCATAAAATAAAAAAGGATACATCTGAAGTAGCTATCAGATGCAATCCCTTGTTAGAGATGAGGCATCCGATTCAACGTAAGTTGAGTAGATGCCTTTTTATATTATCGAAAGATAATAATTAATAGTAATAAAAATATTACCATTAATAATAGATAAATTATGCAAAAGAAATTTTTTTCTATCTTACGCATAAGTATCACGCCCTTTCTATTTTAATCAGTATTAAAAAAACGAAAGGGAAAGGCACCTGAATTTCAGATATATCCGAATATTATTATAGCAAACATACGATTGGTGCACAATAAAAAATTATCATGAAAAATTAGTATTTTAAATATTAGTACTTGACTATCATTTCAAAAAAGCAATGAAATGTATAGAAAATAGCTTTTTAACAAAAGGAATGTTTGAAACTTTTTAAAAATATGATACAATTCTTGTAGAATAAAGGAGAGAAAAAAATGGGAGCATTTGAATTTTTACTAATTGTTTTAGCGATTATAGGAATACTAGCAATCTGTTACATCATGATTTACAATAAATTACAAATAGAAAAAACAAAAATAGAACATGCAGAAAACTTAATTGACGAAAATTTAAGATCAAAATATGATATCATGGTAAGAGCAAATGATGTAATAAAAAAAGAACTAAAAGATAAAAAAGAATATTTAAAAGAATATATTGATTTAAAAGAAAAAAAGATTAGTAATTTTGATTTAGATAGAGAATTAACACAAGCAGAAAACATCATTGCAAATCTATGTAATGATAATCCAGAATTAGAGAAAAATGAAAACATGATTGAAATTACCTATGATTTTAAAATGATCAATGAAAAATTAACTGCTTGTATTTCCTATTATAATAAACAAATGAACTTATTAAATGGTTACATTAGAAAATTTCCAAACAATATCATTGCCAAACTACACAACGTCAAAAGTAAACCGTTTTTTGATGGCAAAGATATGACAGACAATGATATTGAGGACTTTAAATTATAAAAAACTTCGCACAATGACGAAGTTTTCTTTATTTTTCAGGAAATAATCGATTTAATACAGGTTTAAACGCTTCAATAATAAGAAGGCTGATTAAATTCACAGCAAACACAATGATAAATACACCAATATTTACTACTTCTAATGAGAAAATACTGCCAACTGGAGTTAAGAATACTAAAAGTTGAACACCAATTAATACCAAAATCCCTAAGTTAAGTTGTTTATTAGAAAACAATCCTTTTTCAAAAATACCTTCCCTTAAAGAACGACAATTATAAGCAAAGACAAACTCATTTAACACGACACTCAATAACGCAAGTGTCTGAGCCATCGTTACACCAAGTGGTTCAATACTCACAAAACAAATAAGCAAAGAAACCCCTGTCTCCACAATCACAGAAAGAATTAAAAATGCTAAAAAGTACGGTGTAAAAATTGGTTTATCAAGACCGTTAGGCTTCTTTTTCATATTCTTCTTACTAGCACTTTCAAAAGCAAGACAAATAGAAGGAACCGTATCAGCTACTAAATCAATATATAATACATGAAGTGCCAAAATAATTTGATTATTCAAAAACATTCCTAAAATAATTAACACTATCTCTGTAAAATTAGAAGACAAGTTATATAGCACATTCGCAATCACATTATCATAAATTCTGCGTCCCTCAGAAACCGCAGTAACAATTGTAGAAAAACTATCATTTAACAAAAGAATATCCGATACACTCTTAGTGACATCCGTTCCACTCTCTCCCATTCCAATTCCAACGTTTGCCATTTGAAGAGCTGGCGCGTCATTCACTCCATCCCCAGTCATCGCAACAACCTTACCCTGTCTCTGTAAAGCATCGACTAAAATATATTTATGATCAGGCGAAACTCGAGCAAAAACACTATATTTATTGACACATTTTTTTAACTCTTTCGGCGTCATCTTATCTAGCTCACTACCTAAAACACCTTCTTCTCCAGGTTCAATAATTCCAACTTCTTCCGCTATCGCTAAAGCTGTTTCCAAACTATCGCCAGTAATCATAATCGGTCTTATATGTGCACTCTTACATTTTAAAATAGCGTTTTTAACATCACTCCTAGCTGGGTCTTTCATCGCTACTAACCCAACAAAAGTAAGATGAGACTCTTCACTCATATACTCTTCTTCCTCTTTGTGGTTAACTATATTTTCCCTATAAGCAAGAGCAATCACTTTTAAAGCCTTCTTAGATAATGCTTCTTCTTTTTCCAAAATCAAATCCTTAAGAGCTTTCGTAATCTTAACAACTTTTCCATTTTTTAAAACATAAGAACAATTTTTCAATACGGACTGTGTACTACCTTTAGTAAAAATAGTCTTTTCTCCATCTTTTTGATATACAAAACTCATCATCTTTCGCTCAGAATCAAAAGGAATTTCCACAATCTTTTTATATTGTCTTTTTACCGAATCACTAGAAACTTTCTTACTTTCCAAAAAATTTAATAAAGCAACATCTACAGCATCTCCGATATACTCTCCCTTTTTATTTTTAGTCGAGGTATTACATAATGCTAAAATAGAAGATACAATATCATGCTTATCTAAAGAATACTCACTCAAATTAGTATCCGAAAGATCAAAAAAGCATTCTACAACTTCCATTTGATTCATCGTAAGGGTTCCTGTTTTATCCGTACAAATAATTTCTGTTGCACCCAAAGTTTCAATCGCTGCCATATTTCGAACAACCGTCTTTTTCCGAGCCATTGCTTTGACACCAATCATTAATGTCGAAGTTATCGCGATTGGTAAACACTCTGGCACAGACGCGACAATCATCGAAATACAAAGCATCACAATCATTAACATATCATAATCTTTAATGACACTAACAACTAAGACAAAAACAACTAAAACAATAGCAACCATCGTAATAAAAGTACTAACCTTCTTTACCTTTACTTGTAAAGAAGTAATAGGCTCTTCACTCGTATTAATCGCCTTAGCAATTTTTCCAATCTCTGTTTGCATAGAAGTCGCAACAACAACAGCAATGACTTTTCCTGACACTAAATTTGTTCCAGCATATACCATGTTACTACATTCATGTAAAGAAACATTACCAGTTAAAATATCCTCACTTTTAGAAACAGAATTACTTTCTCCCGTTAAAACGGACTCATCTGCCTTAGCAAAATAACTTTCTATAATTCTTGCATCAGCAGGAATAGCATCACCAGCTTCAATTTCTATAACATCACCGACAACTAAGTCAGTAGAAGGAACTTCTTCTAACACACCATCACGATAAACTCCTACTTTAGTAATATTATATTGTTTTAACTTTTCTACAGCATCCTCAGCTTTATCTTCTTGTAAATACCCCATAAATACATTAACTAAAGTTGTTCCCAAAATCACAATAGAATCTAAATAATCATGAGTCTCAAATAACGCATAGAAAAAAGAAAGAACACCAACAATCAATAACAAAATAACCATAAAA
>DVHP01000131.1 GCA_018711945.1 Candidatus Ventrenecus avicola | reverse complement strand
AATCAAACATAAAAAATAATTCTTTTGTTTCTTTTTCTTGACGGATAGTATATATATCTAGGATAATAATAAAGGAAAGGAAAGTTTATATGATAGAAGTAAAAGACGTTAAGAAAAAATTTATCAAATGGAACGAAAAAAAAGAAAAAATAGAGTTCTTCGCCAACAAAGGAATTTCCCTAGAAGCACATGATGGAGAAATCGTTGGAATATTAGGACCAAATGGAGCTGGAAAAACAACACTACTCCGAATGATCGCCGGAATATTAAATCCTACAGAAGGAGAGATTTTTTTTGATAAAAAAAACTATCAAGAAAATGAAATAGAAATTAAAATGAACTTAGCATATCTTTCGGGAAACACTAAGTTATACGATACTCTAACCACTTATGAACTTTTATATATGTGTTGTGAAATCTATAAAATGAAAAAAGAAACGATTGATAAAAAAATCAAAGAGATTAGTAAAAAACTAAATTTAGATTCATTCCTATATCAAAAAATAGGTCAGTTATCCACTGGGCAAACTCAAAGAGTGAATATTGCCAGATGCTTTATCCATGATCCAAAATACTATGTATTTGATGAGGCCACAACAGGTTTAGATATTATTTCTAGCCAAATTATTTTAGACTTTATGAAAGAAGAAAAGAAAAAAGGTAAAACAATTCTATATTCTACCCATTATATGGAAGAAGCCGAAAACATTTGTGATCGTGTTATCATGATTCATGAAGGAGAAGTACTACTAAGTGGGACTCCAGAAGAAATCAAGATGAACACAAAAACAACAAACTTACGAGATGCCTTTTTCACTTTAATAGGGGGTGAAATTGATGAAAAATAATTTATGGATTATCTTAAAAAAAGAATTAAGAGAACTATTTCGTGATAAAAAGTCTTTAGCTATGATGCTAGTGATTCCTATTTTTATCCCGTGTATTATTTTAATGATGTCATTTTTATTTGAGTCACAAGTAAATCAAGATATTTCTGAGTATAACAAAGTAGGCTTTACATATACTCTATCTGATATTGAAGAAAATTTAATAGAAAGTATGGATATTGAAGCATATCAAGGTACAGAAGAAGAAATAAAAAGCCTTTATGATAATGGAGAAATCTATGTATATGTGACAAAGGAAGAAAATAATTATACGATTCATTCTTCTAGTAGTGAAGAATCTATGTATGCTGGGACGTTTATAGAAAGTTATTTTGATACATATAAAAACATATTACAAGAAAATTACTTAACAAATGAGGGCATAAATGCAAGTGAAGTATTAAATATTATTAACGTAACTGAAGAACAAGAAGAAGAGGACTTCTATTTTGCAAGCTATATGCAAAATTATGCTTTCTTATTTGTAGTCATGGCTATTACTGTTTCAGCAACCTATCCATCTACAGATACAACAGCTGGCGAAAAAGAAAGAGGAACACTAGAAACTCTACTTACATTCCCTATCAAAAGTAAAGACATCATTTTAGGGAAATATCTAAGTGTAACCTTATCTTCTGTAATCACCGGAGTATTAAGCTTTATTCTAGCAATCATAACTCTGATGGTTACAAAAAACATGTTTAGTATTTATGAAAATAGTGCGTTAGTTTATTCATGGCAAGCTATCCTCTTAGGTTTACTCATTATCATTGTCTACTCATTTTTTATCAGTGGCCTTTGCATCGCGATTGCCTCAAAATCAAAGACATTCAAAGAAGCACAAAGTGCCCTAACACCACTTACATTTATCTCATTTTTTCCAGGTATGATCGCTTTCATGATTAGCATGCCTTCCAATAATCTTATCGCGTTTATTCCATTTTTAAATATGACAATGATCTTTACAGATATCACAAATGGTATCTACAATACTTTACAAATTGCTATTTTATTCTTGTCATCTATCATTTACATCGCGATTGTCCTAGCAATCATTATCAAACAATATGATAAAGAGAAAGTACTATTTTAAGAGGGAAACCTCTTTTCTTTTTTTCTAAAACAGTGTAAAATGAGAGTTACGTTTGGAGGAAATTATGGATATAGAACACGTTTTTTTCGCATATGGAAAAACAGAAATATTTAATGACATTTCGCTTCATGTAAATAACCACGACCATATTGGAGTAGTTGGTGTAAATGGTGCCGGAAAAAGCACTTTGTTTCATTTGATACTAGGCGATTACCAACCAGACTTTGGGACGATTACGACAAGCGAAAATACAAGAATTGCTTATTTGCCTCAAGTAATCAAAGATGAAATACCCGATATGAGTATTACAGTAGAAGAGTATTTAAAAAATGCAAGGCCCTTAAAAGAATTAGAAGAACAATTATCCACACTATACCAAGAAGCGAGTGAGGCGAGTGATAAAAAAGTCCCGTCAATTCTAAAAAAAGCCGGAAAGGTACAAGAACAAATTGATTACTTCGAACCATATAAAATGGAAGAACAACTGATTGATCTAGCCATAGGATTCCATATATTTGACCTATTAGATAGCCCCTTAAATACCTTGTCCGGTGGTCAAAAAAGTAAAGTGGCGTTTGCAAAAATTTTATTTAGCAAAGCAGAAATTGTTTTATTAGATGAACCAACCAACCATCTTGATTTAGAAAGCAAAGAATACATCATGAACTATCTCCAAAAATATCCAGGCATTATTTTAGTGATTTCCCATGATATTCCTTTTTTAAATAGAGTAACAAACAAAACATTACATTTAGATAAACAAAAACACAATATGGAGTTATTTTTAGGCTCTTACGAAACATTCCAAAAAAGGTTAGAAGAAGAAAAGAAAACAAACGAAAGAATTGC
>DVHP01000130.1 GCA_018711945.1 Candidatus Ventrenecus avicola | reverse complement strand
TCTTAAGGTATAGTCTTCACTATCTCCATTTCCAAGTGAGCCTCTTGCTAATATTCTTGCTTCTGTTGTACCAGAATTTACATAATCAGTGCTTTCTTCATATTCATTTAAGTTTAGAATTTGTTCATTATTTACCATTGCTCTTATATACTTTGTTGGCAAAGTAGAAGACTCTGACATTTCTAATTGTACTATGTAGCTTGTAAAGATATCACAAGTATTGGTAATAGTAAAAGAATATGGGGTTAGAGTTCTTCCTTCTTCATCATAAATTGGATATGCATTTTGTAAGTTTATGATATTTTCTTCTTTAGTCAATGTTAAATTTAAACAACTAGCAACAATTTGATTGGTTCCTGTTTGATTCAGTGTTACTCTCCATATGGCATAACTCGCTCCAATTAATACACAGATTCCTATTAATGCACCGATGATTATGAGTGCTTTTTTGTTTTTCATATTTTCCTACCTCTTCTTTCCTAATGAACTTATTTTTAATTTTTCTATATACTAGTATTATCAGTTTTAAGTTTATCATACATCGCACATTTTCTCAACTATTAAAAATTTAAAATTTTTTACATGAGAGAATTTTTGTGGGTGAGGCCGATGGTAGATATTGGTGAAAGATTAAAATATATTAGAGAAACCTATGATGTATCGCAAGAGGAAATGGGAAAAGTTTTAGGTGTTTCTAAGTCTTCTATTTCGCATTATGAAAATAATGATTATATTATTCCGATGCGCAAACTTTGTGCGATTTCTAATTATCTTGATTTATCGATTGATTATATTTTTGATTTTACGAATTTAAAACGATATGATGATATGAAAAGAGAGGTGAATTTGAAAGTAGTAGGTAGGAGATTATCAGAAATTTGTCATGATCAAAATTTTTCTAATGTGGCACTTGCTAAGGAGTTAAATACGACAGAATCAAATATTCGGAAATACCGAACAGGACAAACGCTTATTTTAACGGCTTTTGCTTTACAATTATCGGAGAAGTATTCTTATTCTATGGATTGGATTGTTGGCAAGTCCAATCATAAATATGTCCAAGAAAAGTCAAAAAATAAGGTTGGTCAGCTATAAATAAATTACTTTGTGCTATACTATAGATATGGAGTAGGATAGTATGAGTAAAAAAAGAAAAGTATTGCTTGTGTTTCTTTGTGTGTTTCTTTTACTAGTTGTTCCTGCTGGAGTAGCTATTTTCTTTTTGATGCCTAAATTTCAAGTTCGCGAGTTTATAGAACAGGAACAGGTGGAATATCAAGAAGCTATGGAATACCAAGCTGGTGATATTTGTTATGGTAATATGTTTGGGTGTCAAGATGTAGAAGTAACTCGTGTGGGAGAGGTGGATACTGGGGTACTTGGATGTTACCAAGTTACTTATGTCTATTCTTATCAAGGAAAACAATTGGAATTAAAACAAGCCGTGGAAGTGGTTGATACTACACCGCCTACTCTTACTGTTTCTGATAATGAGATTGCATATTGTCCTAATGGGTCTATTCCAAATGTGACTGTGAATGCTACGGATAATTATGATGGAGATTTAACGAATAAGATAGAGAAAAGGTTTGAGGGGAGTGAAATAGTTTTTGAGGTTACGGACAGTCAACATAATACTGCGACTGTAAGAAAACCGGCAATTCAAAAAGATGAGGAAGGGCCTGTCATTACTTTAAATGGAGATCAAGAGGTTTATGTATTAGTGCATGAACGTTATGTAGAGCTAGGCGCTAGTGCAGTGGATAACTGTGATGGAGATTTAACAAGTGAAATTGTTACTTCTGGCGAAGTGAATATTGATAAGGAAGGAGAGTATACTATTACGTATTCTGTAAAAGATAAAAGTGGAAATGAAACTACTTTGACTCGTAAAGTATATGTCTATCATAAAAATGTAGAAGTTACGCCTAATGGTAAAAGTATTTATCTCACCTTTGATGATGGACCGAGCAAGTATACAAGTGAACTTTTAGATGTTTTAGCAAAATATAATGTCAAAGCAACTTTTTTTGTGACGGATCAAAATTTGACTAAGAGTTATGACGATGTGATTAAACGAGCATATAATGAAGGACATTCGATTGGACTTCATACAAGTAGTCACAGTTATAGTGTATATTCTTCCGTGGACGCTTATTTTAATGATTTGTATGCTATTCAAGATAAAGTAAAACGGATTACAGGGTATACTTCGATGTTAATTCGGTTTCCTGGAGGAAGCTCTAATACGATTAGTAAGAGTTATGATAATGGAACTCATATTATGAGTAAGCTGACTCAGGAAGTAGAAAAACGAGGATTTAAGTATGTGGATTGGAATGTAGTGAGTGGAGATGCTGGAGAAGTGAACACTACTGCAGAGGTTGTTTCTAATGTCATTAATGCGTTAGGTAATAATAATACTTATGTTGTGTTACAGCATGATATTAAAGATTTTAGCGTTGATGCGGTTGAGTCTATTATTGAGTTTGGACTTTCTCATGGTTATACTTTTCGGGCGTATACGATGTCTAGTCCGACTGTTCATCATCGTGTGAATAATTAGTATAGAAATGCTAAAAACTCTCACACTAAAAGTGGTGAGAATATGAAAAAATCTTTAGAATCATATCAGGCAAAAAGAAATTTTAAGAAAACGAAAGAACCACGAGGAAAAGTTAAGAAATCGGTGAGCGAACACGTATTTGTTATTCAACATCATTTGGCACGAAAGGACCATTTTGATTTACGGTTTGAATGGAATGGTATTTTAAAAAGTTTTGCTGTACCGAAAGGTCTTTCTTTGATACCAAGTGATAAAAGGCTTGCTATTTTAGTAGAAGATCATCCATTTGCTTATCGGAATTTTGAAGGGATCATACCTCAGGGAGAGTATGGTGGTGGCACGGTGATGATTTATGATGAAGGCATTTGGGAATCGGTGAGTGACGTTGTTGATTTTAAGAAAAGAGAACTAAAATTCATTTTACATGGAAAAAGATATAAGGGGCAGTGGACTTTGGTGCCATTTCATGAAAATAATTGGTTACTTATTAAGGAAAGAGATGAATTTATTTCTTCAAAAAATTTTTTTTATTCTACAAGTGTTAGAACTGGTAAGACAATGGAAGAAATTGCCCATCCTTTAAAGACGTCTTATTCTCGTTATATCGTGGAAGGAGTACAGATTAGTAATCCAGATAAACTTGTTTTTACCCATCCTAATGTTACTAAATTTTCTTTGGTGCAGTATTATGATCAAGTTTTTTTAAGAATGTTTCCATATTTAGAAAGACGACTTTGTAGTACGGTACGATGTCCCAATGGCGAGTCTTTTTATAAAAAGCATTTTGATGATGTAGCGAAGGGAATGAAGAAAGTCTTGCTTCGGAAAGACGGAGAAAAACGAAGAGATTATTATTATATTCAAAATAAGGTTGGACTTTTATCTGAAGTTCAGATGAATGGTTATGAGTTTCATATTTGGGGGTGTAAAGTGAAAAAGATGACTCGTCCAGATATGATGGTGTTTGATTTAGATCCTGATGAGGGACTGTCTTTACAAAAGGTGCGTGAAGGTGTGCGGGATTTAAAAAGTATTTTGGATGAGCTTGGATTAGTTTCTTTTTTGAAGACCAGTGGAGGTAAAGGGTATCATGTTGTGGTGCCTTTAACATCATTTACTTCTTGGAAATCTTTTACGGAAACGTCTTTTCGTATTGCGAAATTGATGGAAGAAAAATGGCCTTTAAAATATACGACGAATATGAGTAAAAGGATGCGTAAAGGGAAAATTTTTGTTGACTGGATGCGTAATAAGAAGGGAAGTACTAGTGTGGCGCCTTATTCTGTTCGATTGCGGAAAAAGGCAACTGTTTCTATGCCAATTTCTTGGCGAGAGCTCGATAAAGTAGCGCCTGATGGAATTACGATACAGGATGCTTTGGTAAGATTAAAACGAAAGGATCCATGGGAAAAGTTTTTTTTGATTTCGCAGTGATTTACAAATTGTCTTTCCTATGGTAGGCTTAACTAAAGAAGGTGTGTTATGCGTAAGGTTATTTCTTTTGATACAGTAAAAATTTTTATGGCTTGTTTGGTGGTTGCCATTCATGTATATCCCTTTGCTTCTGTATCGCAAGCATTTGACTTTTTCTTTACACATGTCTTTTGCCGGATTGCTGTGCCTTTTTTTCTTATGACAACTGGGCATTTTGTGTTGCCTAAGGCAATGAATGATTTTCAGGTTTTAAAGAAGTATACTTTTAAGATTTTAGGATTGTATGCGATTTGTATTTTGCTTTATTTGCCAGTAAATCTTTATGCGCATACTTTTGATGGAATGGGGTTTCTAGAGATTTTACAAGTTATTTTTTTGAATGGTACATTTTATCATTTATGGTATTTTCCAGCGCTTATTTTAGGAATGTGGTTAGTTTATTTTGTAGGCTTTCTTGTGAAAAGTAAGAGAGTGAATTTTGTGATTTTTCTTCTTCTTTATTTTGTAGGACTTTTTGGGGATAGTTATTATAGTGTTATTTCGAGAAATTCTTTTTTTCCTAGTTTTTATCATGTTATTTTTACAGTTTTTGATTATACTCGGAACGGAGTTTTTTATGTACCTATTTTCTTGTATTTAGGATATGTTATACGTGGGCAGAAAAAGAGTAAGATTTCATGTTATTCTTTGCCTTTGTTTTTAGTAAGTCTTATTTTGATGCTTATAGAAGGTGGGATTCTACATTTTTATAATGTTCAAAGGCATGATAGTATGTATTTGTTTTTGATACCAACGATGTATTTTTTATTTTCTTATGTTCGTCAGTTTTCTCGAGGAAACAAAAAACAGTTACGCTCTATTGCGACAGTTATTTATGTGATTCATCCAATTGTGATTATTGGAGTAAGAGTTCTTGCTAGAATTTCTCACTTTTCTTTTTTTGTAACTCATAGCGTTATAAATTACTTCTGTGTTTTGTTTTTTTCTATTTTGTTTAGCATTTTATGTTACAAGTGTCGACAACGTTTTCATTTTTGATTTTCTTTTTTTTAAAAACTTGTTATAATGATACTAGCGAGGGTGTTATGAAAAAGGTTGATTTGAAAAGAAAAATGAATGTGAAAGAGAATTCTTGTAGATTTCTTTTGATTTTTTTAGGGATTTTTTATTTGGTTATGAATTATTTTGTTTTAGATGCTTTGATAGTGAAGACTGGCTCTTTACAACATATATATGAAGTAGATATGGAAGTAATAGGTATTTTTGTTGGGTTATTTTTTTCCTTTTTGATTGGTCTTTATTCTTTTATTGTTCAAAGATGGAGAGGATTTAAGGAAACAATACAGTATATTTTTGGTAATACTTATTTGATTACAATTTTCTTTGCGACGATTTGTTCTGTTTTTGTACCTTTCCTTGCTTATGCCTTTTTTTGCCATACTTTTTATTATACCATTGGCACGATGCTCATGACTTTATGTTTAAATGCTCTTATTTTGACGCTTTGTTCTCCTTTGCTTAATCTGATTGTTTTCTTATTTATCATTGTTTTTGGAAACATTCTTTCTTATGCAATTTATCATATTTATTATTTTGTGAATTCTTATTTTATTAGAAAGTCGAAGATATGGAAGAGTATTAAAACTTATCTTCATAAGAATGATAAAAGAATTCGTAAGATGATTTTGTATCCTAATAAAATAGAGTTTTATTTGAGGAAAAAGGAAGTTGATAAAGTTCTTTTGTTTCAGGGACATCATGATCTTACGCCAATCGAGCAGGATGGTTTAAGTTATCTTTTAAATCAATCTCTTTTTAAGAATTATCAGGTAGTAAGTCGTGAGTTTAAAGGAAAGTTTTGTACTGTTGTTTTGGAATGTGAAAAAGGAAAAAGTTTGGAAGAGGAAAAAGCAACTTTAAAAAAAGCCACGTCTACTCATAAGAAACAGGCTACAAAAAAAGAAAAACGTTGATGTTTGTGTCAACGTTTTAGTTATCTCTGTTCATAATCGCTAAGACAATAATTAGAAGTATTGCTACTCCAATACCAAATATTAGAATGTTGAAGACATTTTCAGACATATATTGTAAGAAAAAGTCTTTGATGGTATTCCATAAGTCTCCAAAGAATTCTATTACCGGTCTAAAAAAGTATTCAATATCTGATAAGACACTTAATATTAACATAATGTTACCTCTTTCTTAAGTTATTATAATATATACTTGCAAAATACTCAATAATTTGTTAATATAGTTTTACATGGCGGGATTGGTGAAGTGGTTAACACACCAGATTGTGGCTCTGGCATGCGTGGGTTCGACCCCCACATCTCGCCCCATAAATGGATTATTACATTTTTAATGTGATGATAAATGAGGTCGTGCCGAAGTACCGGTGCGGTCTTTTTTTCGTTTTTTATGGATTTTGTTATGTTAATTTGTTACAATTGTTATAGCTATTAGAGGTGAGGTAAATGGATGAGTCATTATTTGATTCTAGTGTTAATGAATATTCAGAAATATATCATCCTAGTAGTTATCATAAACAATTACAATGGGATATGGCTATTGGGTTGCAACAAGTTGATAATTTAAAACCATCAAAGTATCTAGAACAAATTAGTGAAAAAAATATATTAGGCGAACTAACAATCAAAGAAGTAGAGCAAAGTCTAAGAGAATATTATATTGAAAAAGAAAAGCGTAACATTGTCAATCATAATGAATTAGAATGTGATTTTGTATCTATAAGAATTGTTGAGTTATTACAACAAAGCAATTTCGAGTTATCAGTAGAATATTTAAAATACATTCATAAATATTTATTTCAAGATGTATATAGATTTGCAGGAGAATTTAGAAAAATAGATTTCTCTAAACATGAAAAAATATTAAATAATGACTCAGTAGCTTATGGGGATTCTAAAACATTAATTGAATCATTAGAATATGATATTCGTTTAGAAAAGGATAAAAATTATAAAGAGATGTCTATTGTAGAAGTCATTCAAAATATTACTGATTTTTTTTCTAGTATATGGCAAGTACATCCTTTTAGGGAAGGTAATACTAGAACAACAGCAGTGTTTATAGAAAAATATTTAATTAGTTTAGGATATAATGTAGATAACTCATTATTTAAAGATAAATCAGTATATTTTAGAAATTCATTAGTCAGAAGTAATTACTTTAATAATTATTTAAATATAAAAGAGGATAAAAGTTATTTAATTAAATTTTATGAGAATTTATTATTAGGTAAAAATAATAATCTACACTCAGAAGATTTGATTGTAAAAGAGTTATTTTAGGAGGGTTACTATGCAAGAGTTAACAAAAAAAATTAAAGAGTTTAATGAAGAACGTGACTGGGATCAATTTCATAGTCCTGAAAATTTGGCAAAATCAATATCAATAGAAGCAGGAGAATTATTGGAATGTTTTCAATGGAATTCCAATTATGATATTGAAGAAGTAAAATCCGAACTTGCAGATGTAATTAACTATGCATTATTGCTGGCAGATAAATTAGGAGTGAATCCTAAGAAAATTGTTTTGGATAAAATGGAAATTACGGCAAAAAAATATCCAATAGAAAAAGCTAAAGGAGTAAGTACAAAATATACAAAGTTAAAATAGGTTTTTAATATAGTAAGGAGTATGCAAAATGTTAGTGTATGAAGGAATAAAATCAGGTTTTATTAACGATGTTAACTTAAATCTCATTGTAAATAAAATTTATGAAAAATATCAAAAATATTTTGGAAGAACAAGTGAGCCCCAATTAAACTCGTGGAAAAATTCTATGCAATATATGAGAGGTGTATTAGATGACAATGAAATACCAGACAATGCCGGAATAGCTATTGAATTTAATATTCCAACGACTTCTAAGAGAATAGATTTTATCATATCTGGTAAAGATAAAAATAAAAAAGATTCTGTTATTATTATAGAACTAAAGCAATGGGAAAAATGTGACGCAGTAGAAGGAAAAGACGGAATTGTTTCTACTTTTACTGGGCATGCAATAAGAGAAGTTACACATCCATCATATCAAGCTATGAGCTATGCTAATTTAATTAAAGACTTTAATGAAACAGTACAGTTAGAAGATATAGGTTTATATCCTTGTGCTTTCCTACATAACTATGTATTAAGTGAAGATGATCCTATTTGCAGTAGTCAATATCAAGAATACATAAAAGAAGCTCCAATGTTTGGAGCTAATGATTTTATGAAACTAAGAAGTTTTATAAAAAGATATATTCTTGAGGGTGATGATAGAGAAACTTTATATAAAATTGAAAATGGGAAAATAAGACCATCCAAAAGACTACAAGACTCACTTACTAAAATGTTAGAAAGCAATAAAGAGTTCAATATGATTGATGAGCAGAAAGTAATCTATGAAGATGCTATTAGAATGGCTATAGATACTTTATCAGCAAATGAGAAAAATGTATTGGTTGTACAAGGAGGACCAGGTACTGGAAAATCTGTCTTAGCAATTAATTTATTAGTTGAACTTACTGACAGAAATATGACTTGTTTCTATGTAACTAAGAATGCAGCGCCAAGAGCAGTTTTTAGAGATAAATTAAAAGGTTCATTTAAAATGACATATATTAATAATTTATTTCAAGGATCAGGACAGTTCACAGAAGCAGAAAGCAATGAAGTTGATTGTTTGATTGTAGACGAAGCACATAGATTAAATGCAAAATCTGGAATGTTTCAAAACTTAGGAGAAAATCAAATTAAAGAAATTATCAATGCTTCTAATTTTTCAATATTCTTTATTGATGAAGATCAAAAAGTTACACTAAAGGATATTGGTTCAGTAGATGAAATAAAAAAATATGTTAAGGAACTAAACGCAGGAATAAAAATTGTGGAGTTAGAAAGTCAATTTAGATGTAATGGATCCGATGGATATCTTGCTTGGTTAGACAATGTTTTAGATATAAGAAAAACTGCAAACTTCGATGGTATGGACTTTGACTATGATTTTAGAGTAGTAGATAATCCTAATGAGTTAAGAAAATTAATAGAAGAAAAAAACAAAATCAATAATAAGTCAAGATTAGTTGCTGGATATTGCTGGGACTGGATTAGTAGTGGTAAAAATGATTCGAATGTTCATGACATAGTAATTCCAGAATACAATTTTGAAATGAGTTGGAATTTAGGAAATTCACAAACATGGGCAATTGATCCTATGTCAATAAACGAAGTAGGGTGTATCCACACATGTCAAGGGTTAGAATTTGATTATGTAGGAGTAATAATTGGTGATGATATTAGATATGAAGACGGAAAAATTATTACAGATTATACAAAAAGAGCAAAAACAGACCAATCATTAAAAGGTATTAATAAAATTGCAAAAGAACAAGGCCAAGAAGTCGCAAATGAAATAGCAGACAAAATTATAAAAAATACCTATAAAACTTTAATGACTAGAGGGATGAGAGGTTGCTATGTATATTGCAGAGACAAATTTTTGCAAGAATATTTAAAAATGAAATATAAATATTAAATAGTATAATGAAAAAACAAAATTTTGAGGAGTGGTGAAAATGAAAAAGGTTTTTTTAGATTCTTTTGTAAAGAAAGATGATTTTAATGCAGAATATAATGATGGAACAAGATCACAATCGATGAAGAGTACAATATCTATATCAGAGTTAGAAAAAGATTCATTCTTTTTAAATGCACTAAGAAAGCCTGATTTTCAAAGAGAAACTAATGACTGGGATGGAAAAAAAATAATAGAATTTATTGATAGTTTAGTTAGCAATGAATTAATACCAAGTATTATTTTGTGGAAAAACGAAAATAATCTTATATTTTTAATTGATGGTGCACACAGAATTAGTGCTGTTTGTGCATGGATTAACGATGACTATGGTGATGGGGAAATTTCTAGAAAATATTATGATGGATATATTCCAGATGAACAACTAAAAATTGCTTCTGAAGTTAGAGAAAAAATTAATGAAATTGTTGGCCCTTATGCAGATTATAAGAACAAAAGTATTTCAAAAAGAGGAATAGAGTTTGAAAAAAAATTAAACAATTTAGGTAGTGTTGGAATTTCTATACAATGGGTATTTGGAGATTCTAGAAAAGCAGAAGAATCATTTATTAAAATAAATCAAAAATCAACTCCAATAGGTGATAGAGAATTAGAAATTATTAAAAATAGAGATAAGTCTTATGCTGCATGTACTAGATTAATTTTAAGAGCAGCGAAAGGACATGACTATATTTCTAATATTACGGATGAATCTGAAAAAAGTGAAATAACAAAACTTGCAAAAGAAGTCCATACATTGATGTTTGGGAACAAATCTGTTAATTATACAGAATTAAATGAGCTACCAATCGCAGGAATTATATCTAGCAATCATACTTTAGATGTTATTGCACAAACAGTTATAATTTGTAATGGTAATAATAAAACATTGCTGAATTCTGAAATTAATTTTTCTAATTTAAAAAAGATATTATTAAATTGTAAAAAAAGTTTATCATTTATATGTTCAAAAGAACAATATTCGCTAGGATTACATCCATATATTTATTTTTATAATGATATAGGTGGACATAAAATAGGAAACTATTATGGAATCCTCCAATTTATTTGTGATATAAAAAATAAACCTACTGAATTGGATAAATTCATAAAAAATAGAGAAAGATTTGAAAAAATAATA
>DVHP01000129.1 GCA_018711945.1 Candidatus Ventrenecus avicola | reverse complement strand
CACAGTTTGTATTTTTAAGTTAAAAATATTATGGAAATTGAAGTTTTTGTTTTTTTTGTAACAATTTTGTTTCACTTAAAAGGAAGGTTTCTTTTATCCTGTAATAATTATAGTAGAAGAGAAAAACTCTTCTTAGAAAGGAGGAAAGATGGAACAAGTTATTACATGGTTAAAAGAAAGAAAAATACTATGTGGATTTCTTTTTTTGTTTTCTATTAGTGCAGTATTTATGACTCTTTATATATCTGAAGTCACTGCTGAAGAAGCATATGTATGTCCTAAGGAAGAAGTTGCAAATACTGTTGTGGAAGAAGTAGAAGATGAATTTGTAACGGTAGATATTAAAGGTGCAGTTGTAAATCCTGGTGTATATCGTGTTACTAAAAATAGTATTGTGAATGATGTCATTGTTTTAGCTGGTGGACTTTTGGAAGAAGCTGATACAAGCAATATTAATCTCAGTAAAGTGGTTAGTAGTGAAATGATGATCACTATTTATACGAAAGATGAAGTAGCGAATCAAAAAAAAGCTGAAGCAATCGTTGAAGAGAAAAATGATGATGATTCTTCTTTGAATGAAGAGCTTACAACATTAGTAAACTTAAATACAGCAGATGTTGAAGAATTGATGTTACTTCCTGGTATTGGGGAATCTAAAGCTAATTTAATTATTCAGTACCGTGAAAATTGTGGCCCTTTTACAAGTAAGGAAGAATTGATGTATATTAAGGGCATCGGAGAAGCTATTTATGCAAAATTGGAAAGCTATATTACAGTCTAATCGGTTTTATTTCGGAATATTATTAATTACTTTTATCGTGGTTTTCGTTTCTTTTTTCGTTCCACGAAAAAGTGAGTATTCTTTAGGAACTGTTACAATAGAGGGAAAAGTCATTGATTATAAGATAGATGGTAATTTTCTCTCGATGATTGTAGAAGCACAAGAGAAAGTACAAACATTTTATTACTTTCAGACAGAAGAGAAAAAATTATATTTTTTAGAGCATTTAGGATATGGGACAACAGTAAAGGTAGAAGGAATTATGGAAAGTCCGGAAAGCAATTCTATTCCTAATACTTTTAATTATCAAGAATATTTGTATTATCAAAATATTACCCGTATTCTAAATGCGGATTTTATAGAGATTACAGAGAAGGCTCATGGAATCTATGTTTTTAAAAATTCTCTTTATCAGTATTTGTATCATAAAAAATATGGGGATTATCTTCTGGCGATGGTTTTAGGAAATACAGATTTTTTAGATCATTCTATGGTTCGACAAAATGGTATTAGTCACTTATTTGCTATTTCTGGAATGCAGATAACTCTTTTTGCTAAGATTCTTTCTAAATTATTAAAGCGATTTGGTTCTAAAAAGGAGATAGGAATTTTTTTCCTTTTGTGGTTTTATGCATTTTTGGTTGGGTTTACGCCATCGGTATTAAGAGCTGTTTTGTTTTGGTCGTATCAACAATTTAATCGGAAATTTCAATTGAAGCTTAGTCGTAACCAAATTTTTGTATTTGTTTTATGTACAGTACTTTTTTTTCAACCTTTTGCGGTTATGGATTTAGGATTTCAATATTCTTTTTTGATTAGCTTTGTATTGATGCAGATGCATTTTTATAAGAATTATTTAAAAAGTAGTTTGCAAATTAGTGTTGTGAGTTTTTTGGTAAGTCTTCCTATTACTGCTTCTAATTTTTATAGTGTTAATGTTCTTTCTATTATATGGAATTTGTTTTTTGTACCTTTTGTTTCTTTTGTATTTTATCCTTGTTGTTTTCTTTCTTTGTTATTTCCTTTTATGGAATGGCTTTTAGGGTGGTGCATCACTATTTTTGAATGTGTCAATGTTTGGTGTGCTAGTGTGTCTTTTGGAATGTTAGTACTTCCTAAAGTACCTTTGGTTTGGTGGGTTTTCTATAGTGTGTTACTAGGGTTGTGCTTTTACCAAAAAAAGGTCTCTTATTTTATTTTTCTGATAATATTTCTTTTGGTTTTAAAATATCAAGTGAAATTTTCAAATCATGCTTACGTCTATTTTTTGGATGTAGGACAAGGAGACGCAAGCGTTTTTATATCCTCTCATCAACAGGAAGTGATTTTAATTGATACTGGTGGGAAAATAACTTATCATCAAGAAGAATGGGAAGTACGGAGCCAAAGAATAGATCAAGGAGAGACGATTAAAACTTTTCTTAATTCTTTGGGAATTTCTAAAATTGATATTATGGTTTTAAGTCATGGTGATGTGGATCATGCAGGAAATGCTCTTTCTTTATTACAGCAGATGGAGGTCTCTCAGATTGTTATGAATCGAAATAGTAAGAATGCTCTTGAGAAAGAGATTGAAGGAGAGTATTCTCAAAAAGTTGAGGATTCTATCTCTTCTGAATTTTTTCAAATTGAAGATTTTACTATTGATAAGGTTTATGATGAAAATGATGCCAGTCTCGTTTTAAAAATTTCTATTTATGGAAACTCTTTTTTGATGACTGGAGATATTTCGCAAAATATAGAGAAAAAACTTTTAAATGAAAATATTCAAAGTACTGTTTTGAAAGTGGCTCATCATGGATCTAGTACAAGTACATCGATGGCGTTTGTAAAAAAGATAAAGCCTTCTTATGCTATTATCAGTGTTGGAGAAAATAATCTATACGGACATCCTTCTATTCGTACAATTGAAACGTTAGAAAAAGTTGGAGTTCCTTATTTTTTAACGAGTCAGGATAAGACTATTTGGTTTGAGATTACTGATAAATGGATGAAAGCTTTTCGCCTACAATAAGTGTTCTAGTCTTTACGGATTTTAGAAAATCGTGATATAATTTTTCTGGTGGTGTTATGCAAGTTCTTTTAATTACGTCAGATTCCAAAGTATTATTAGAAAAAAAAATAAAAGAAATTGTTGGGAATAGTTCTGTTGTTATTTCTTATAATATGGATGAGTGCAGTTTAACAGATGTTTTAGAGGAGGCATCTTATGTTTCTTTGTTTGATGAAATGAAATATTTAATTGTAAAAAATGCAAATATTTTTGGAAAGAAAAAGCTTAATCAGAAAGAGGAGTCGCGGCTTCTTCTATATTTGGAACAACCTTATCCATGTACGACTTTAATTTTTACAACGTATGAATCAATAGATAAACGAAAGAATCTTACTAAAAAGTTGGATGATATGAATGCTGTTTTTGAGTTGAAGGCTCCTAAAAACTATGAATTGCTGCAGGAAATCAAGAAGCAGACACATGCTTATAAAATAGGGGATGCTTCTGTTAAATTTTTAGCAGATGCTTGTTTAGGGAATTATGATTTAGTAATGAAAGAATTAGAGAAATTTCCTTTATGTTTTCAAAAGGGAGAGTCTATTTCTATAGAGGCTTTGCGACAGATTGTTGCTTCTAATGTTTCGGATAATCTTTTCAGGTTTACTGATGCAGTGATAAAAAAAGATTTGAATGAATCGATTCATTTATTAGAAGAATTTCTTTCGGTAAAGATTGATGCTATTCAACTTTTTAATATGCTTGCACGAGAATATCGCTTAATGTATTACTATAAAATTTTAGAACGTCAAAGAAAGTCATCCAAAGACATGATGAACGAGTTGAAATTGCAGGATTGGCAATTACAAAAAGTTATGAGGAATGCCAGTGGATATCATCAAGACGATTTAAAAGATTATTTGATTGAATTATCCAAAATAGATTATAAAATTAAAAGTGGACAATATGATAAGAATTTAGCATTATATACTTTTTTGGTTGAGAATTTAGAGTACTAAAAAAGATAGGAGGATTTCAATACCTCCTATCTTTTTTATAAATATTTTTGTAATTTTTCTGTATTTTTAAAGTTTAGCTTGGCAATTTCCGTTAATTTTTCTTCCCCAAAAGTATTTACGATTTTTGCTGCTTCTTTATCAACGCTTTCACTTGCTCCTTTTAGTAGAGGCATGCCTATTTCTTTACTTAGTTCGTCCATTTTTTGTAAGAAAATATAACGACTAATACAGCTAGAGACTGCAACAGAAGAACATAAACTTTCTGCTTTTGGAGTAAAGTCGATATTGGTTACTTTTTCTGTTGCTTCTTTAATATGTTCAAAATATTTTTTGGGATAAACGAATTGGTCCACAACGATGGCTTCGTAATCTGGACATCTTTTTTTCATTTCTACTAGTACTTTGTTATGTAAAATGGCTTTGATTTTGTTCATATTGTAACCCATATTCTGGTATTTATTGTAATCTTTATTATTTAGAATATAAGTGCAGTAGGGTATTTTCTTGATTAAAACAGGAGCGATTTCTTTGATTTTTTCATCCGTTAATACTTTAGAATCTCGGACTCCTAATTGCTCGACAAAATCTGCATCATTTTTTGAGACAAACGACGCGGTGACAACAATCGGCCCAAAATAATCGCCAGTACCAACTTCATCGGAACCAATTGTTGATTTTGATTGCCATTCTTTTCTTTCTATTTTACTTTTTTCTCTTTTTTTTTCGGTTTCGTAAATATTGATTTTTTTGCCGGTTAATTTTTCTTCCATTTCGGCCCACATTTTTGCGTCAATATCTGCACTGATACCTTGAAACATTACTTTCCCTGATTCATATAATGTAATAATTGTATCTGCATCATCGGCTTGAAATACGGCATAGGGAGGAGTTTTCATTCTTTTTTTATCCTCATAATAGGTTACCATCTTTGATTTTAGCTTGTCACTTACTTTAAAAACAATTGTCATAAAACATCACCATATTTAGTGTATCATAAATTCTTTGCATTTCCTAGTTTTTTATACTATAATACTAAGTAAGGAGGAAATCATTAGAAATATGGCATTAACAATTGATGTAATTATTGTACTTATTTTATTAATGGGGGCTGTAATTGGTTTTAAAAGAGGTGTGATCAAAAGTGCTGTCACATTTATTGGGGCTATTGTTGTCATTGTGTTAGCTTTTTATTTGAAAAATCCTGTATCAAAATTAATGTATACGTATCTACCGTTTTTTAATTTTGCGGGCGACTTTGAAGGGTTGACAGTTTTAAATATTGTCATTTATGAAGCTTTAGCATTTGTAATTGTTTACATTATATTGATGAGTATTTTACAGATTTTAATTGGTGTTACTGGAGTTATTGAAAAAGTTCTTAATTTTACAATTGTTTTAGGAATTCCGTCAAAACTTTTAGGAGCATTGTTTGGTTTTTTTGAAACTTATTTATTTGTCTTTGTTGCACTTTTTTTGCTCGCTCAAATACCAGCGACAAATCCTTATATAGAGGAAAGTTTTGTAGCTGAGAAAATTGCAAATTCTAGTCCAATACTTTCTGGGATTTCAGAAAATTATTTTCAGGCATTTGAAGAGATCATTAGTATTAAAGATCAAAACCTTCATGATAAGGCGGAATACAATAGACAAAGCTTGGATATTTTATTAAAATACAATATTGTGGATGCAGATTCTGTTAGGGATTTAATTAACAGAGGAAAATTAGAAATCCCAAACGCAGATGGCATTTTAGAAAAATATGAATAAATAGAAAGGAATTTCATTATGGTAAAACATTTAGAAAATGAAAATTTTGAAGAAGAAATTAGAGAAGGTCTTGTTTTGGTGGATTTTTATGCCGATTGGTGTGGCCCTTGTAAAGCTCTTGCGCCAATTCTAGAAGAATTAGATGATATTAAAGTGTTAAAAGTGAATACGGAAGACCATACGGATCTTGCAGTGTCTTTTGGAGTAATGTCTATTCCAACCCTTATTTTGTTTCATAATGGGAAGCAGCTTGGAAAAACTGTGGGCTTTATGAGTAAAGAAGAACTAGAAAGTTGGATGGATTCTTTGAAATAACAAGTTTGAAATTACTTGTTTTTTTCTTGTCTTTTTTATAAAATAGTTAACTATGGAACTATATTTAAAAGAAGAATTACAAAAAGAAATTCAAGAGATTGCAAGCCTTTTTTCTTTCTCTTTATTAGAAGAGGAAACTCGGAGTTTTTCTAGGCCTAGATTTGGTGAGGTTTGGATTTGTCAAATTCCTATTTTAATTGTAAATGATGGGGAAGTGACATTCGAGACAATGTCTCGACCTGTTTTGGTGGTGGACGATACCCGCGAGCATTTTATTAAACATGATAGGAAAAATTATTATGTGTTAAAAATTACTTCTCAAAAAGATTCTTATCAACGAATTCGTATTGCTCATTATAAAAAGTTGGGACTACAAAAAGAGTCTTTTGTTCGTATTGAATTGCCTTTAAAAGTAGAAAGATGTCAGTTGCTTTATAAAATAGGGGATGTAGGAGTGGTTTCTGCAGAAAAATATGTGAAACTTGTAAAACTGTTTATTCAGAAATGTGATGGAATGTCAAATCTAAGAAAAAAAGGTTGCTAAGAAAAAAATATTATAGTAAAATGTTCTTTAGAAAGGTGGAGAGTTTATGAAGAAATGTAGCATGCTTTTATTAGTAGCACTTGCAATGTTTGGTTTTTCTGTTTCTGCTAATGCGATGACAGAAGATGAATTGGCATCAAAGTTAACAGCTACTTATGATGTTAATGGCAATGAAATTTCTTTAAGAGATACTGAAAAAGTTTTAGTAGAACAGTATCTAGCTAAAAATGAGATTAGTGAATCTGATGCCGATTACATCGCAGGAAAAGTAGACGAAGCAATTGCTATTTTAAGAAATGCAAATGTGACTAATGTAAATGATTTATCTACTGCAGATAAAAATAAGTTAGTTGCTCTTGTTAGTGACATTTCTGATAATACGGCAATTAAGGCAACTGTGTTATCTGGTGGCGTTCTTTCTATTCAAAATATTGATGGAACAGAATTTGCTCGTGTAACAAAAGAAGCAATTCGACAAACAGGTACAAATAATGTCCTTCTAATTACTGGTGTTATTTCATTAGTTGGATTAGCAATTGCTGTAGGAATGTTTCTAAGAAAACATGCATAGATTACAAAACGTTTTAAAGGGAATTGCGAAGAATATCGCAGTTTCCTTTTTCTTTACGGCTTTTCTTGTCTTTTTGTTTTACCTGTTTGTTGAAAGACAAGTAAGACCATATTTTACTTTGATTAGTAATTTGAGTTATTCTGAGGTAAAGACTGAAAATCAAACAATTTCTTTTGATCAAGTAAAAAAGCGCCTTACGGATTATCCGAATTACGGGACTGTCTGGGCCACGATTAAAATTCCAACGCTTTCTTTGGAATTACCAGTCTATCATGGTGATACTTTAGATATTTTACGTTATGGAGTTGGACATTTGGCTGGCAGTTATTTTCCAGGAGAAGGTGGAGGAATCGTGTTAGATGCGCATAATAATGAAGCGTATTTTGGAACTCTTCCTAATTTATCTGTTGGGGACGAGATTATTTTGGATACCATTTATGGAACATATACCTATGAAATGACGGAATCTAAAATTATTCGTAATACTGATGAAGAAGCACTTCCGGTAAAAACAGAAGAAGAGTTGTTAATGCTTTATACTTGCTATCCTCCGGGATACGTTGGACTAACCAATGAGCGTTATGTGGTATATGCAAAACTCAAAGGAGCTGGTTATGAAAATGAAAACAATTAGTTATTATGTTGGCGGGTTTTTATTAGCAATTCTAGTTTTTCTTTTTGCAGGAATTTTGCTACTACAATGCACAATATTTCAAGAAAGTTTTATGATAAGTGCAATTGAAAAAAGTAATTTTGTCAAAGATTTGTATGAGACAACCGAGGAAGAATTTTCTTATTATATTTTGCAGTCTGGTTTATCGGAAGAGGTTTTAGATGGACTTATTTCTGAAGATAAGATCAGAGAGGAATTGTTTACTTATCTCCATAATTTTTATGAGGGAGGTTCTCTTGCTGTTTCGACAGAACAATTAAAAATACAATTGGAGGAAAATATTGTTGCTTATTTAAATCAGAATCATTTAACAGTCAGTGACGAGAGTTCCTTAGATTTGTTTGTAGATGAGATTTTAAATACTTATCAAAAGAATATGGAGGATTCTTTCTTGTTTGGCATGATTCAAACACCTTTTATTAAAATTAAGAATATGCTACCTATCATGTTGTTGATTTTAGGAATTACGATTGTTTTAATTTCTCTCATTCTTAAATTTGGTACGAGAAGAAATGTGCTTGGAATTCCATTTTTAACGAGTGGTATGCTTTATGGAGGACTTTTCTTTTATCTTTCGAATTCTTTGGATATGCAAAATTTTTATGTTTATAATACTGCTTTTTCTAATTTGATGAAGACTATTTATTCTAGTCTTAGCTCATGTATTTTGGGCGTTACTCTTTTCTTTTTGATTTTAGGACTTCTTAGTTCACTGCTCGGAAAAGTGCTTGTTTTAAAGCGAAAAAAGAAGAAAGAGGTTTTACCGTAATCGGTAAGTGAAAATGACAGAATTTTGAATGTCAAAGTCATTGACAAATGTAGTCTTTTTTATTACACTATTCTTAGAGTAGAAGAAGGGATGTTTTTATATGGAAGAAATCAACTTGAAGGAATTAGGAACTTATTTTCTTTCTCATATTACAATTATACTAGGTGTGATGGCTGTTATTTTTATTGTTGGTTGTATTTATTCGGTTGTGATTAAAAAACCGATGTATCATGGTACTACTTCAATTGTGCTCGTGAGTCAAAATACAGAGATTACAAATAGTGATATTCAGGTAAATCGTAATCTGGTGGAGACATATACACAAATTATTAAAAGTAGAAAAATTTTATCTGAAGTGATTAGCGGGTTAGGGCTTTCTTATAGTGAAGAAACATTAGCTAGTAGGGTTAGTGTTTCGGCAATTACGGATACAGATATTATTAAAATCTCTGTTTCTGATCGAAGTAATCAATTAGCTGCTCAGATTGCAAATAAGATTGCTGAAGTATTTATGGCGGATATTAAAACTCGTTATAATTTACAGAATGTATCTGTTCTTGATGAGGCCATCGTTGAAAGTAGTCCATACAATGTTAATATCATTAAAGAAATTGTTTTATATTTAATGATTGGTATTATTGTTGGATGTGTGATTGTGTTTATTATGTATTATTTTGATACTTCTATTAAATCTAGTACAGAAATTGAAGAGAAATTTGGTTTGGTCGTTTTAGGAAACGTACCATATGTAGAAAAGAGGGGTTAATTTATGAACCAGAGTAGTGACTTAATCGTAAATGTAAAGCCAAAATCTGCATTTAGTGAAGCAATTAAAACGATTCGAACAAATTTACAGTTTTCGGCTGTAGATTCTGAAATGAAAATCATTTTACTTACTAGTGCTGAAATGGGAGATGGGAAAAGCTTTATTTTAGCTAATCTTGCGTTAGCTTATGCTCAAGAAGATAAGAAGGTCTTGATTATCGATTGTGATTTGAGAAGAGGCAGACAACATAAAATTTTTCATGTAAAAAATTCTTCAAGCCGAGGATACTCTAATTTAATTTTAAATTATGATGAACCAAGGGATTTGGCGAAATATATTGTAAAAACTGATGTTGAAAATGTTTCTTTGATTCCGAAGGGACCGACTCCACCAAATCCAATTGAACTTTTAGCTTCGGAGACAAATCGGGAGATTTTGCAAAAGTTGGATCAAGTGTTTGATATTATCCTTTTGGATTGTCCACCGGCTTTAGGACTATCGGATACTTTGATTATGACAAGATATTCTGATGCAAATATTGTGGTAGTTTCGGCAAAGAAGACGAAAGTAGAAATGCTTAATGATGTAAAGAAAGCTTTTGAAAAAGCGAATGCAGAGCTTACTGGAGTTGTTTTAAATAAGGTAGAGTTAAAACATAAGAAAGGTTATGGATATTATGAGTACTATGAACAGTAATTTGAAAGATATTCATAGTCATATACTTTCTGGCATTGATGACGGTAGTAGTTCGGCTACAGAGAGCATGAAAATATTGAAACTTGCAATAGAGGAAGGGGTGTCAGATATTATTTTGACACCCCATTATATTTATGGAAGTAACTATGCTTGTAATAATAAGGATAAAAGAATTCGGTTTGAAGTGTTGCAAGAACTTGTGGAAACAAGAAATTTGCCAATTCGACTTTATTTGGGGAATGAAATTTTACTATGTGACAATATTTTGGAACTTTTAGAAAATGGGGAATGTATGACGTTGAATCACTCTCGTTATGTTTTGGTAGAGCTTCCCATGAACAATGAACTTTTAAATGTGAAGAATATTTTGTTTGAACTTATTAATCATGAATATATTCCAATTCTTGCTCATCCAGAAAGATATCATTATATCTCTGAGGATTCTACTTTTTTTGAGTCTTTAATTGATATGGGAGTTTTGTTACAGGGAAACTATAAAAGCTTGCTTGGAAAGTATGGGAAAGGTGCTGAAAGACGGCTTAAAAAATTATTACAAAAAGGAATGATTTCGTTTTTAGCAAGTGACATGCATCACGTGGAAGCTTATGATTTAAAGAAGGCTGCTAAGAAAGTTTTGAAGATTGTAAAAGATAAAAAAATTGTTCATCAATTATTTGTTGAAAATTTTGATTATATTTTGTATGATAGAGATGTTTGTTAGGAGTGTTTGTATGTATAGGAAGTTTGTAAAGAGAGTTTTAGATGTTTTGATAGCAATTTTATTACTAGTTCTTTTTGCTATTCCAATGATATTGATTGCAATAGCTATTAAATTAGAAGATCATGGACCTGTATTTTTTAAACAATATAGAACTGGTCGTTATGGGAAGGTATTTCGACTTATTAAGTTTCGAAGTATGAAAGTAGATAATGATGTTCATGATTTTAAGTGTGCAGATAAACATACGAAAGTAGGAAGTTTTTTAAGAAAGACTTCGTTAGATGAACTTCCTCAAGTATTTAACATCTTAAAAGGGGAAATGAGTTTTATTGGACCGCGTCCTTGGATTACGGATTACTATGAGAACATGAACGAGACACAGAGAAAAAGAGTCAATGTTCGTCCAGGTATTACGGGACTCGCTCAAGCAAAAGGAAGAAATGGTCTTACGATATTTGAAAAGATTAAATTTGATGTGCATTATGTAGAAAATTTAACTTTCTTTGAGGATTGTAAAGTTGTCTTTTTAACAATTGTTACGGTATTATCTGGGAAGGGTGCAGATGCCGGAAAAGAGACAATTAAGAATGAGTTGGATGCATTAAAGAAAGAAAAAACTGCAATGAATAAAGGGGTAGTGTAATAATGAGAAAAGTATTATTTACGGCAACTGTAGATGAACATATTCTTGCATTTCATATACCATATTTGAAAAAGTTAAAAACTTTAGGTTACACTGTTCATGTGGCTACGAATGGAACTGAAGAAATTCCTTATTGTGATAAGAAAATTATTATTCCATTTGAAAGAAGTCCTTTTAAAATTAATAATTTAAAGGCTATTAAAGAGCTTAGAAAAGTCGTTCAGAAAGAACATTATGATATGATTCATACTCATACACCGATGGGAAGCGTTGTGACAAGACTTGCGGCTAAAAAGGCTAGAAAAAACGGTACTAGAGTGATTTATACCGCTCATGGTTTTCATTTTTTTAAAGGAGCTCCTCTTCTTAATTGGTGTTTATTTTATCCTGTAGAGAAGTATTTATCCAAATATACAGATACTTTAATTTTAATTAATCAAGAGGATTATCAGAGGGCTAAAAAGAAATTTAAGAAGTGTAAGGATATCGAATATGTTCCTGGTGTAGGAATTGATGAAGAAAAATTTAATTTTAAGATGAGTGAAAAAGAAAAATTGGAACTTAGAAAATCTTTAGGACTAAAGAAAGATGATTTTGTTTTAGTATATAGTGCTAGATTAGATAAAAATAAGAATCAAGTTATGATTATTAAAGTTATGAAGAAAATATGTAAAGAATTTAACAATATTCATTTATTAATTGTAGGAAAAGATGAGCGAAATGGATATTATCAAAAAATAGTAAAGAACGAACTATTAACTTCAAACATTCATTTTCTTGGGTTTAGAAACGATATTCCTAATATTCTTAGAGCATCTGATTTAGCAATTTCAACAAGTATTAGAGAAGGGTTAGGCTTAAACCTTATTGAAGCCAATAGATGTGAGTTACCTGTTGTAGCAACTAATAACAGGGGTCACAAAGATATTGTAAAAGATGGTGAGAATGGATATTTAGTTAGTATAAATGATATTGACAATATGAAAGAAAAAATAGTACAAATTTATTCTAATAAAGATTTATATGAATATATGTCGAAGAAATCACTGGGTATGTCGAAAAAATTTGCTTTAAAATCTATTATGAATAAAATTGAGGGTATTTATGAGAGAGTCTAAAATTGTTAATGCACTACTATATTTAATATTGTTAATTTCTTTATTGGCATATGAAAATCATTTATATTCGTATTACACATATACTCAAGCAATTCTTTTTGCTTTATTGTTTCTTGCAACAGCTATCATTTTGAAAAATAAAGCCTATATGAAAGAGTTTACAAATAATTTAAAGCATAATTTAGTTATAATTCCTTTGTTTATTATCATGATTTTAAGTACATTATTATCATTATTGTTTTTTGATTATGCTTCTTTTAGTAGTATTTTTATAGTTTTATTATATATAATAAATACAATAACTTTATTTTTAGTATTACCCATATATTTTAGAAACAATCAAAAATTCTCTGATAATTTTATAAGACTGTATTTAATTCTAATTATCCCTATTATTATATTCGGAATAATCCTTTACTTTAACAATGGATTTTTAGGATATTCGTTGGAAGGAAATCGAAGCGGCTCCATATACTTTGATTCTAATTTTTTCTCGATTATATCTGCTCTACCATGTGCATTGATATTTAGAATAAAAAGAAAAAAATCTAATAAAATAGCACTGTTATTAATTTTTTTACTTTCATTATCTGGTATAATAGTAAGTGGTTCTAGAGGAACAATGCTTAGTCTTGTAATATGCTTGATTTATTATATTTTTATTAAGTATTCTAATAAAAATATAATAAAAAAAGGGCTATTAGTTTCAATAGTAATAATTGCAGCAATAATGTTTTTTAAGAATATAGAGAATATACCTTTTTTACGACTAGATCAAGGTAGTCATGGAAGAAGCGAAATGATAATATATGCACTTAATTATTTACAAGGTTCGCCAATATTTGGCTATGGGTTTGATTCTATTTCTTCTGTTTTAAGAGAAGCTGGATTTGCAAACTCAAACACACATAATTCGCTGGTAGATTTTGCATTTCGTTATGGATATATAGCTCTAATTATTTATTTAATAATCTTATTACGAGCTTTCTTTAAAAGTAATTCAAACAAAAATAAGTTACATATCAATTTGTTATTAATTTTGCTGTATGTTAATATGAATACAATACTTTACAGTTTTGGCGGAGTTGGTTTACCTTCAATGGCATTAACTTTATGCATGGGATTAGCTTGTTATGAAGAAGGAGGCAAGAAAGGTGAAAAAATTAAGTATTATAATACCAGTTTACAACGTTGAAAAATATTTAGATAATTGTTTGAATAGTATTTTAGAGAAGAATCTAGAGAATTATGAAATAATACTGGTTAATGATGGTTCCACAGATAGCAGTGGAAAAATATGTAATAAATATGCCAATGAGTATAATGAGATTAAAGTGTTTCATCAGGAAAACAAAGGACTATCTGGTGCAAGAAATACTGGAATAATGCATGCAGAAGGCGAATTTTTAA
The DNA here is from genome assembly GCA_018711945.1 of Candidatus Ventrenecus avicola. Classification (GTDB taxonomy): domain Bacteria; phylum Bacillota_I; class Bacilli_A; order RF39; family UBA660; genus Ventrenecus; species Ventrenecus avicola. The sequence continues at coordinate 23,508 of DVHP01000129.1, read as the reverse complement.
TGTTTGTAGACAGTGATGATTTTATTTCGAAAGATATAAAGTTAAATGATGTTATTGAAAAATTAAATTGCGATGTTACGCAATATAAATGGATCTATTATTATGAAAATAAAAATAAATATGTATATTTTTCTAATCATAATCAGTATAAAGGAAGTATTGCTAATATTTTAAGGAAAAAGATTCGAGATGGTACAATTTCTGTCTCTGCTTGCGATAAGATTGTACGTAGAAAAATTGTTATAGATAATAAACTTTTTTTTAAGGAAGGCATTTTATCCGAAGATTTGGATTGGTCTTTAAGATTGTATTTAAAAATACAATCCATACAAGATATTAATCAGGATATCTATGTTTATCGCCAGCAGAGAAAAGGATCAATCACAAATAAAATTGGTAAAAAAAACATTCTGGATTTATACAATATTTTATATTATTGGTATCATTATGAATATGAGAAGGAACAATTTAAAATAGCATATTATAATTATCTTGCATATCATTACGTGATTCTTTTAATGTTAATAAATAAGTATAATTGCGATAAAGAATTAAAAAGTAAAATATATGCATTAGAAGATTTATTGAATTATTCCGAAAATAACAAAGTAAGACTATGTAATCGTCTATTTAATACTTTTGGTAAAAAAACAGGGATATACATTTTAAAAATATATAATTTTTTGAAAAATAAAGGATTAATAAAAATTTAAAGGAGAATAGAAGTATGTTTTTAGTAAAATTAAAAAGAAAATTGTCCAAGTATCCACTAATTTTTAATTTTCTTAGTTTTATAAAGCTTAATTTAATAGGATTATATAATAGTTTTTTTATGATGATATTTTCATTAAGATTTATAGATAATCATAAAATCGTAATAATTAGCTATTCAGGAAAAGGCTATAGTGATAATGGGAAATACATTGCTGAGGAACTACTTAAAAGAAATAACAATTTAAAAATATATTGGGCAACAACAGAAAAATACAAGAATTCTTTACCTCCTGATATACATTATACTAAAATGAACTCTATTAATTATTTATATCATCTAAGCACTGCCAAAGTATGGATAAATAATTCTAGATTTGTTTACGGAACCAGAAAGCGAAATAAACAATATTATATTCAAACATGGCATAGTTCTTTAAGACTTAAAAAAATAGAAAAAGATGCTGAAGAGTCTTTAAATCCTCAATATATAAAAACATGTAAAGCTGATTCAAAAATGATTGACTTAATTATATCTGGTTGTGAATTTAGTACAAATATATATCGAAATTCTTTCTGGTATGATGGTAAAATATTAAATTGTGGAACACCTAGATGTGATATATTTTTTAATACAAAAAAAATGACTAGTATCAAAGAAAATTTGTGCAATAAGTATAATATTGATCCATCAAAAAAAATTGTATTATACGCTCCAACTTTTAGAAAAAATTTAAATGAAATTGATACATATATTAATTACGAAAAATTATTACATTATCTGCATGATCAGTATAATTTGTTGATTAGATTTCATCCCATATCAAATTATAGTATTGATAACAAAAACATAATAAATGTTACTGACTATCCAGATATGCAGGAACTAATTTCGATATGCGATTTTTTAATTACTGATTATTCAGGATGTTGTTTCGATATGTTAATTAAAGGAGGGCCATGTATACTATTTACCAAAGATAAAAAAGAGTATTTTAAAAAAGAAAGAAACTTATATTTTTCGTTAGAGGAACTTCCATTTCCTCAAGCAGAAAATGAAAAAGAACTTGCAAATTTGTTAGAAAATTTTCCTCATAAAGAATATAAGATAAATTGTTTAAAATTTAAAAATAGAATTCAATTATTTGAAACTGGAAATGCTAGTAAAATGGTTGCTGAGGTAGTAGAAAGAGAGTGTAATGATGAAAAATTATAGAAGAGGTTATACAGCAGGAGTATATGATATGTTTCATATAGGCCATTTGAATATTTTTAAAAACGCCAAAAAATTATGTGATGAATTAATTGTTGGGGTATCTACTGATGAAGTGGTAGAACAAAATAAAAATAAGAAACCTATAATTCCTTTTTCGGAGAGGATTCAAATTGTAGAGGCTATTAAATATGTAGATAGAGCAATTCCGCAAAATTCATATACTATTGAAGGAAAAATTGAGGCTGCAAAAATTAATGATATAGATGTAATGTTTGTTGGCGATGATTGGAAAAATACAGAAAAATGGAATACAATTGAGAACGAATTAAAGAAAATTAATGTTGACGTTGTATATTTACCCCACACTGATGGAATATCTTCTACTTTGTTAAGGGAGAAAATTCATGAAAAAAACAATCACAAATAAGAGGTTAGATTATATAGATTGGGCTAAGGCCTTATCAATCTTTTTTATAGTGATTGCTCATTTTTTAAAAGAAGAGCATATCTTAAGAATAATGTTGTATTCTTTTCATGTACCAATTTTTTTCTTGATTTCTGGCATACTTTTTAAACAAAATTCATTTACTAAACTTTTTAAACGAATCATTATACCATATATTTTTTATTACCTTGTATCTTCCATTCTAGTGATTATTTTAGACAATAAACCAGTAAGCATTTTATTAGATATATTTTATTTTGACGGAAAATTGGATTTATGGAATTCAGTATTATGGTTTTTACCTTGTTATTATATCGTCATGAATTTAATGAGCATCTTATTACGGTTATTTAAAGATAAAATTTGGGTAACTTTAATCGTTAGCATTATAATCAGTATTTTCTTTTTTTATAATGATACCTTAAGATATTTTGGGTTAAATAAGTGTATCTTATTATATAATTATTGTTGCTTAGGATATTTATTAAAAAATGTTTTTACAAAAGTAAGTCTTCATAAAAATAATAAAACGGCAATAATTTCATTCATTTTATTTATTTTGACATTAATTGTTTATGGAACGATAAATCAAGGCAATCCAATATCTATAAATGGAAATGATATAAATAATATTATAGTGTATATCCTTTTTTCTGCAGCTGAGTGTATATTGTTTTTATTAGCTTTGTCTTGTACGAAAGAGAATCGCTTAATAAAGATAATCTCTAATAATACTCTATTTATAATGTGTACACATTTATTTTTTAGAATATGTTTACGCAAAATTTTGAACGTTTCCTCTTTAATTTATCAGCTATCAGGTATATTTGTATTTATTTTTGAGATATTGATTGTATTATGTATAGCAAAGTGCTTTAAATCAAACAAGATTAATCTCAAATTCCTTGGCTTAAATATAGATAAAGAAAGGGACATGGCTATATGAATAGAAATAAAGAATTCGCTATAAATACATTCATCTTGTTTTTAGGAAAGTTTACTACTCAATTTATCACATTTTTACTCATACCTTTGTATACGCATTTCTTAAATGCAGATGATTATGGCTTAATAGATTTAATTCAAACATATGTTAGCTTGTTCGTTCCTGTTTTAATTCTTAGATTTGATAGTGCTGTTTTTCGGTTTCTAATTGATGAACGAAAAAACAAAGATAATGTTGATGGAAAAAAAATAGTTATAACTAATATTGTTATTACTGTTTTTTGTGTTGCAGTTGTTGTTTCTTTTATTTATATATTGATTGGTTTTTTTGTTTCGATAAAATATTTTTGGCTACTTTTATTTACAGTGATTGCAATAATGTTTTCAAATATTTTACTTCAAATATCACGTGGATTAGGAAAAAACAAGGAATACTCTATTGCTTGTGTCATTACTGGAATAACAACCTTAATTTTAAATGTTATTTTCATAATAATATTTAAGATGGGGGCAAGTAGTATTTTAGTATCAACTTGTATTGCCAATGTTTTATGTTCTATGTATATTGCGTTAAAAAATAAAATATTTAACATGATAGAGCTACGATTTTTAAGTAAAAAAAGAATTTTAGAATACTTGAAATATTCTTTACCAATGATTCCAAATTCTTTATCATGGTGGATAGTTAATGTTAGTGACAGAAGTATTATCACATTTATCTTAGGAACGGCTATGAATGGGATATATACCATATCTTGTAAATTCTCCAACATAATTAATAGTATTTTTTCAATTTTTAATATGTCGTGGCAAGAAAGTGCCTCAATGCATATAAATGATAATGATAATGATAAAGATATCTTTTTTACAACTATAATTAATAAAATGTTAGACTTGTTTTCAACAGTTTCTGTAATAATAATTGCCACTTTACCTCTAGTTTATAATTATATTGTAGGAAGTAATTATATTGAATCCTATTTTTACATACCTATATTATTATTTGCGAACATGTTTAACATTTTAATAAATTTAATTGGTGGCATATATATTGCAAAAAAAGAAACAAAAAAGATAATGAATACTACTATTGTTTCTGCAATAATCAATTTAATATTTAATTTATCATTAATTAAAACTATTGGTTTATATGCTGCCTGCTTGTCAACTTTATTTGCATATTTTATTATGGCAGTATACAGATATATAGATGTTCAAAAATATGTAAGAATTAAAATAAACTTCTTATTTTCGCTAAGAGTAATTTTGATTTTTATAATTACATGTTTACTATATTATATTAATATACCACCTATAAATATTTTAAATTTTATGATAGTCGTTGTATATGTCATAGTATTTAACAGAAAATCTTTTAAACAATTAGTTGGTTTAATAAAAAGATAAAATAATAAATTAGCTATATTAAAATAATACGCGGTATAAACATTATGCTAAGATGATTAATCTGCTATTTAATTGAATTTATCTTTTTTAGACTCAATTATATCATTAATCATTTTAATCTATAGGCAAGAATTATTTTTCAATAAACAACCTATTTAAAAATTTATATATGAGTGATTTAAAGGTTTATGCGGATATAATAGACGCAACTTTATCCTATTATAGAGATAAGAATGATTTTGAAGTAGATTGCATTTTGAAAACAAAATGATAAAGTAGGTGTTATTGAGATAAAATTAGGAGCTGGAGAAATTAGATTTTTAGTTTTAGAAAATTTTATCCTATTTTGTCGAATTTGTTGTGATATTTTAAAAAATGAATAATATACATATATCGAAGGGGGAAACGATATATGTTTTTTGTTATTGGATTCATTTTATTAGGCTTCTTTTTAACATTTACTTTTTCTGCTTTAAAGCTCGCTAAAAGAGCTGATGAAGAAATGGAAAGAGATTCTCATTATATAAAATAGTGTAAAAAATAATGGACAAATTAATATTTTTATGTTAGATTATGGATGTACAAGAAATTGTAAAGTTTAAAAAAGTGGGGTGAAGCCAGCCCCTAGAAATGGCAGTAAAAAAAGTGGGTGAAGCCAGCCCTATATATGGCAGTGAAAAATGCAGGATTAGAGAGCAAACTCTAATCTTTTTTTGTTGTGACAGAAATCGACAAAATATCCTTATCTTTTCTTATACAATCTACTAATGAAAAGGCAGGTGAATATTTTGTTACAGTTCACACAATATACTAAAATTAAATTTGTAACGATTAACTCACAGTAAAGAAACTTCGACCTTTTATTGGTATTTTGTTTCGAGTTCATGATATTGACTATTTTGCGCCTTTATCTAGCCCAAAAACAAAACATAGAAGGATGAATGATACCATTGATTTTATGAAGATTGATCATGGAGTGCTAGGGGCAATAAACTTTAATAATATGATCCCTGTTACACCTGCTAACTATCAAGAGATTCCGTTAAATAAAGTGCCTGATGATATGGGCGAATATTTTAGATATGAATTATTAAAAAATCAATTAAGATGGCTTAATAAGCATAAGGAAGAGGTTTATAAAAAATCACTATTGCTTTATCATCTATATAAGGAAGATAAATTATCGTTCCGTGTAAAAAATCGATGTTGTAATTATTTAGTTTTAGAAGAAAAGTGTTTGGAATATAATAAAGAAATGGTTGAAATATAGAAATTTAGGGTATTTTATCATAAAAAAGTCTTTATTATTGCTTGTTCTTTTCTCATTCTTTTGATAAAATATACTTGGCTTTGTAAAAGCAAATAAACATGGACTGGGGATTATGTATTTCGAGTGCTCTCGGCGTAGAGTGAAGTATGTGAATAGATCCAGCCAGAAGTATAACGAAGGAGGATGTTTTTATGGCCGTAGTTTCTAAGAGTATTTTATTAGAAGCTGGAGTTCATTTTGGACACCAAACAAAAAGATGGAATCCAAAGATGAAACCTTATATTTTTGGATCAAGAGATGATATTTACATTATTGATCTAGATAAAACTGTAGAAGGAATGGAAACTGCTTATGAAGCAATGAAGTCTATTGCAGAAAATGGTGGAACATTCCTATATGTAGGAACCAAAAAACAAGCTGGTGAAGTATGCAAAGAAGAAGCAACTAGAAGTAATTCTTACTATGTAACGGAACGTTGGCTTGGTGGAACACTTACTAATTTCCGTACTATTCGTAGACGTGTAAATCGTTTGGAAGAAATTGAGAAAATGGAAGCAGACGGAGTGTTCAACGTATTACCTAAAAAAGAAGTAATTAAATTAAAGAAGGAATACGAAAAATTAAATCGTTTGTTAGAAGGTATTCGTGGTATGAAGAAGTTACCACAAGCAATGATCATCGTGGATTCTAAAAAAGAAGAAAACGCAATTAGAGAAGCAAAGAAGTTAAATATTCCAGTTTTTGGACTTATTGATACAAATTGTGATCCAGATGATGTTGACTATGTCATTCCTGGTAACGATGATGCTGTTCGTTCTATTAAGGTGGTTCTAGGTGCGCTTACTAATGCAATTTGTGAAGTAAATAATCTTGAATTAGTAGATTACACTACTGAAGAAGATAAAGCTCAAGAAAAAGTTTCTAAAAAAGAATCAAAAAAGGAAGTAGCAAAAGAAGAAAAGAAAGAAACTAAGATTGAAAAAGTAGAAAAAATTGTAGAAGTCGAAGAAAAAGAAGAACCTAAGCAAGAAGAAAAGCCTGCAAAGAAAGAAGAAACTGATTATAGTAAAATGACTTTAACAGAGTTAAAAGCAGTTGCAAAAGAAAAGAGTATTAAAGGATACTCTACTATGAAAAAAGATGAACTTATTGAAGTTTTATCTAAATAATTAAGAAAGAGGCGATAATATGGTAACAGCTCAAATGGTAAAAGAGTTAAGAGAAAAAACAGGTGCAGGAATGTTGGACTGTAAAAAAGCATTGACTGAAACGAATGGAGACATGACTGCAGCTGAAGATTACCTAAGAGAAAAAGGTATTTCAAAAGCAAATAAGAAAGAAAGTAGAATTGCAGCAGAAGGACTAGCAAATATCTATGTTGATGGAACAAAAGCTGTTATTTTAGAAGTGAATTCTGAGACTGACTTTGTTAGCAAAAATGAAGAATTTAAGAGTATGATTGATACAATTGGCGAAGCTTTATTAAAAAGTGATGCAAAAACAATTGAAGAAGCTGAAGAAGTTCCATGTGAAGAAGGTACGATTAAAGATTTAATTGTTGCTAAAATTGCTAAAATTGGTGAAAAATTATCTTTAAGACGTTTTGAAATTGTTTCTTTAAATGCTGATGAAGTGTTTGGTTCTTACTTACACATGGGTGGTAAAATTGCTAGTTTAGTAGTTTTAAAAGGTGCTGACGAAAGTGTTGCAAAAGATGTTGCAATGCAACAAGCAGCAATGCGTCCAGAATACACTTTTGTTAGTGATATTCCTGAGGATGTTCTAGAAAAAGAAAGAGAAATTCAAAAAGAACTTGCTATGAATGAAGGAAAACCTCAAGATATTGCTGAAAAGATGGTTGAAGGTAGAATGAAAAAATTCTATAAAGAAGTATGTTTAGTAGAACAAACATTTATTAAAGATAACAATGTATCTGTTGGTGATTATGTTAAAAATCATGGTGGCGAAGTTGTTCGTGCTATTCGTTACGAAGTTGGCGAAGGTATGGAAAAAAGAAATGATGATTTTGCTGCTGAAGTTATGAGCCAAGTAAAAGGAAATTAAAAATTTGACACTTTTTAAACAAAGTGTCTTTTTTTCTTAGGCTAGAACTGTTATAATCATATCAGGGAGTGATTCATGATGATTAAAATTAAGGAAAAGCCTCCAATGCCTTGGTATCAAAAAGTGTTTTATACTATTAGTTTTATTTTTCTGTTTGCTGCATTTATTTACCTTGGAACAAAGAATTTTAATGCACCAATTCGTAAATTGACTGATCAAGAAAGCTTTACTCAAGAATTTGGTATTACTAGCGATAATTTATATGTTTATAAAACAGCAAAAGAAGTATTAGAACTGATGAATACAGGTAGTGGGATTGTTTTTTTTGCTTTTCCGGATAATGAGTGGAGTCATGCTTATGCTGATATTTTAAATGAAGTGGCAAAACGTTATGGGATTGAAGAAATTTGGTATTATAATTTTTTAAATGATCGTACCAATGACAATTATTACTATAATAATATCGTCCGATTGTTAGAAGCATATCTTCCTGTTTTGGATACAGGTGAAATTGACTTGTATGCACCTTCTATGATTATGATTAAAGATGGAGTTGTTACAATGTATGATGACGAAACTGCCATTGTTAGCGGTGATGTGACTGTTGCTGATTATTGGACACAAGACGTACGTCAAAAGAAGATGGTAGAGTTGGGAGTCATGATGGAAAGTTATCTAGGAGATGTGACCGATGCCGAAGAAAATTAACCGAATTAATGGAAAAGATAAAATTATTTTAAGTGAGAAAGGAAGAGATGCTCTTTACTGTGTGCTTTTTCTTCTTATTTTACTATTTTTGGCGTTTGGTGATCAAATTGCCATGCGTTTTTTAAAAAAACAGCCTAACCCAAATACTAGTATTTCTCGATCAGAACATTCTACAAGTTTAGATTATTTTCCTTTTGTAGAGGTAAATTTGAAAGAGGTTTTAGAGAAGATTGAAGCACAAGAAAGTTTTTTATTATTATCGATGCGAGAAAACTGTTATACCTGCAAAAAGTACGTTCCTTTACTCAAAACGGAACTTACTAAGTATAATATTTCCATATATTATATTAATCGCAGTTTCTATGACTCGACAAATGAAGATTACTTGGAGTTTGTTGCAATTCATGAGGACTTGCAGCAAAACATGCAATATACACCCTATGTGATGTATTTTGAAAATGGAGATTTGCAAGATGAATTAGTTGGTAGTCAAGAAGCAAATGAAATTTATGAGTTTTTAGAGCGAAATAATTTAGAAGAAAATAAAATATAGAAAGAAGGATATTATGAATACAGAACAAAAAATGCAAAAAGCAATTGAAAATTTAGAAAGTAGATTAGTGACGATTCGTGCAGGTCGAGCAAATCCGGCACTTCTTAGTAAAGTAATGGTGTCTTATTATGGAACACCAACCCCTATTCAAAGTGTAGCAAATATTACAGTTCCAGATGCGAAACAATTAATGGTAAAGCCGTTTGACAGAAGTTCTTTAAAGGATATTGAAAAGGCAATTAATGAAGCAAATTTAGGAATCGCTCCAATTAATAACGGAGAAGTGATTCTTTTGCCAATGCCAGAACTTACAGAAGAACGAAGAAGAGAATATGTGAAACAAGCGAAAGCTTTGTGTGAGGATGCAAAAGTTGCTTTAAGAAATATCAGGCAAGACGCGAATAACGAGATTAAAAAAATGGGATTACCTGAAGACGAAGAAAAATTAGAATTAGAAGATGTTCAAGAACTTATTCAAAAATATAATAAAATTGTTGATGAAAAAGGAAAAGAAAAAGAAGCAGAACTTATGGAAATTTAAGAGTTCTCTTTTTTTGATATGGTAAAAATATATGAAAAAATCGTGATTTTTTCGATTTATTTTGCGTTTTTGCTTGAGGTTCCACAAAAGTGGTGCTATAATCATTTATAGAAAAGCACGAAGGGAGGGGAAATAGTTATGAATTCTAATAAAGTAATCGTAAAAGATGGCGATATTGATAAGGCTTTAAGAAGATTTAAAGTAGTGGTTGCTAAAAGTGGTGTCCCTTCTGAATTTAAAAAAAGAAAACATTATGAAAAACCAGGAGTAAAGAGAAGAGAAGAAAAAAAGAAAAATATTCGTAATTCTCGTAAACATCGTAATTATTAGGATACTATATGTATTCTTTTTATTTATAAAATTATAGAAAGAGGGATAATATGAGTTTAAATGAAAGAATTGCAAATGATATGAAGGCGGCTATGAAAAGCCAGGATAAGTTTTCTTTATCTGTACTTAGAATGCTTAAGAGTGCATTACAATTGGAAGGAATTCAATTAAAAAAAGAGTTAACAGATGACGAAGTTATGGTTGTTATTAAAAGAAATGTAAAGCAAAGAAAAGATTCTATGGAAGAATTTCAAAAGTTTGGCAAAACAGATGAAGTAGAAAATTTAGAGAAAGAAATTGAACTTTTAAAGAAGTATTTGCCAGAAGAATTAAGCGAGGAACAAATTGAAGAAATTATTAATCAAGTATTTGATGAAATACAACCACAAAGTATCAAAGATATGGGACGAGTTATGAAGGAACTTACTTCTAAAATTGGTACCCAAGCAGATATGAGTGTTGTAAGTTCTAAAGTGAAAGCAAGATTACAATAATGTTTTCGGATAAAATGACATATTTTGTCGAAAGCATTTTTTTTGTGTCAAATTTTTGTTAAATTATACTCGAAGGTGATTATATGGATATGTATTATCAAAATGAAACATTATATATTGATATAGCAGATGGATTATCATTAGAAGAGTATCATTTATTAAAGGCTAGAATTTTTCGGGTTGTGGAGGACTATGGTGTGGATCGAGTTGTTATAAATAATCACCATCATATCTTTCATAATCGGTTTTATTTAAATCAAATGAAACAGGATTTTACTAAAACATTTTCTGGCGATTTTTTAATTAAATAATTCATAAATTTTTATTGATAAAACCATACTAAGTATGGTGAGGCGTATGAAACAAAATTTTTTACTAGATGCTGGGAAATCTTTAGATTCAGAGGAACTTATTGCAACTAAAAAAGAAAGAAATGTTGAAATTAAACATTATAAAATTAAAGAGGATGAAAAAGATATTCGCAAGGGAGATCATTTTACCCTTTCTTTTGATGCGACAGTCCTGTATCAAGATTCCCTTGTTTTAGAAAAAGTATTTACTAAGACATTTAAAACATTTTTAAGAAAATATCATAAAGGCGGAACAATTTTAATTATTGGGCTTGGTAATTCTTCTATTATTGGTGATTCTTTTGGCTCTAAAGTATTAGAACGTCTTGTTGCAACCAATCAATATAATGATTTTTTAACGATTCCGAAAGTGGCTTTATTTACGCCTGAAACGACTTCTAAAACGGGAATTTCTTCTTTTCGACTTATTGAAATGGTTGTCGGATATTTAAAGCCAGACGTGATCGTTTTAATTGATAGTTTTATTACGAAGGAAGAAAAATATTTGGATATGTCTTTAGAAATCAATGATTGTGGAATTGTTTTTGCTGATCAACTACGGAGTAATAAAGAAATTACATTTGAAACGTTTCATATTCCCGTGTTGTCCATTGGATATCCGGCTTTACTAAGGACTCATGATTCCTTTTTTTGTAAACACACGATTGTCAATGATCTTGAAATTATTAGTAATTTAGTATCCCATGCGATCAATCGAATCATTTTCGCTTAAAAGTCTAGAAATATCTAGATTTTTTTATGTTTTCTTGCTATAATTTTATCATTAAGAGGGTATGATTATGTTTGGTAAAATTATTTTTATTAGTGAAAGTGTTGCACACTTAGAGAATACTTTAAAAAATGATGAATCTATGGATTTTATGAACGTCCATGTTATATTTGAAGCACCAAATCAGAGAATTTTAGGAGAGATTTCAGAAATTAATCCGGATATTATTAAAATTCGTTTTTTAGGTGAGTATATTGATGGAAGGTATGTTAATGGTGTTATTAGAAAACCACTTCTTTCTAGTAAGATTCGAATTATTAACGAAGCGGAATTAAAAGAACTGATTGGTACAAAAGACAATAAGTCTTTTGAATTAGGTGTTAGTGCAATTTATAAGAATTATACGGTTTATCCAAGGATTAATTCGTTCTTTTCTAATCACTTCTTTATTTGTGGTAACTCTGGTGCTGGTAAAACACATGGTATTTCTAGAATTATCCAAAATGTTTTTGGTGATAAAGATGTTGTAAATGAGAATGCTAATCTTTTCTTGTTTGATGCTTATGGAGAGTATAAAAATGCTTTAAGAGATATTAGTAAGTATAATCCAAAGTATTGTTATAAATTTATTACTTCTAATCAACAAGAAGCAACTGATTTTCCTCTTCAAATACCTGTTTCTTTATTAAAATTAGATGACATGGCTTTACTTTTACAAGCGAGTAGTCATAGTCAGTTACCAATTATTGAAAGAACTATTAGACTGGCTAAAATCTTTAGTCAAAATAATGAAGAGAGTGAACGTTATAAGAACCATTTGATTGCAAAAGCTCTTTTGGCTATTTTGTTTAGTAATCAGACAACCGCTCATAAGAAGAATGAAATATTTACTATTATTGAAGTATGTCATACACCAGACTTTAACTTTGACTCTAGAATTGCTGGACTCGGTTATTCTAGAAGTTTCTCTGAATGTTTTGAAATCGATTCCAACGGTAATTTTGGAGAGTCTGTATTAATTACGGATTATATTTTAAAACATGTAGATGATGAATTAGAAGAAACAAAAGAACCAGCTATTTATTCTTATTCGATGTTAGATTTTTCAAAAGCTTTGGAATTTACTTTAATTAGTGAAGGATTTCAAAACAACAGTAAAGTCTATGATGACGCGATTATGATAAAGGTTCGTTTATCTAGTATTTTAAATACTAAAGTGGGTACTTATTTTACGAATCCTGGATATGTAACTAGTGAAGATTTTGTCAAAACGTTAGTAAATATGAATGGTAAGAAAGCTCAAATTATTAATATTAACTTAGAAGATGTAGATGACGTTTATGCTAAGGTTATCGTAAAGATTGTATGTAGAATTTTATTTGATTATACTAAGACTTTGAAAAATCGTGCTTCGATGCCAATGCATTTAATTTTAGAGGAAGCACACCGTTATATTCAAAAAGATAATGATACGTTCTTGCTTGGTTATAATATTTTTGATAGAATTGCGAAGGAAGGACGTAAATACGGGGCTATTTTGGGTGTAATTTCTCAACGGCCAGTAGAGATTAGTGATACGGTTATTGCTCAGATATCGAATTTCTTAATCTTTAAGATGACTCACCCAAAGGATTTGAAGTATATTGAAGAGATGCTTCCAAATATTAGTCAAGACGTTATTGAGAAACAAAAAACGTTACAGCCTGGTACTTGTGTAGCATTCGGAAGTGCATTTAAAATACCAATGATTGTTAAAATGAATATGCCAGATCCACCTCCATATTCCTCTAACTGTGATGTTTCTGGTTGCTGGACTACTCCGGTTATACAAAATGCACAACCCAATACGCCGCCTAGTATGCCAAATACTGGTGGTGGAGAGCCTATGATGCCTAATGATACTATTCCGATGAATGGAGGAATGATGGGGCAGCCTGTTATGCCAACAAGCACAGAAATGATGCCGGCACCAACTAATATAGAAATGCCTGCTAGTGCGACTATATAAGCTATGCGAAAGCATAGTTTTTCTTTTTCTTTTATGAAAAATGTGATAGAATAGCCTTTATTGGAGGGGATTTCCATGAATTTAAAAGAAGAAATTCTCACAACGTTAGCTTTACATCCTGAATGGGATTTATTTACTAAGGTTCGTTGGATATACTTAAAAACTTGTATTATTTTTAGCTATGATTGGCAGTATTTTTATGTTTCTAAAGAAGAAAAAATGAGAATATATCAATCAAAATTGAATATAGAACAAATTAATAAGACTGATATTATCTGCAGTACTTGGTGTCATCTTTTTATCGAGTTGCTTTCGTTGATAGGCGTTGAAGCTTGGATTAAGGCCGATCCTAACCTTCATTGTTATGTTTTATTTAAATTGAATGATGTAATTTATAAAGCAGATGCTACGAAAGGATATGATTTTTCGCGTGTAAAAATCGGGTGTTCTACAAATGGCTTTTATCCAATTACTTCTGATTTTTCCTTTAAACAATGCCTAACTTTAGCAGATACTTTAATAGGCTATAAAGAAAAAATATATGCCGATGAAGCTATTAAGCATATAAATGAAGATTTTCGAAAAGAAAACTATATTCATAATCAAAATTTTTTGGAACCATTTGATTATTCACAGCTTTACTATAAAATATCTCTAATTCAAACTTTAATTAATAGCACAAAAAAGATAAAGAGATTTCATGATACAGACTTTTACTTAAGTTATTTAGGAAGAAATTTGTTTACTGCCTATGAACGAAGTGAAGTATTGATCCAAACTTTCTATCGTGTAAAAGACAATCCTGATATTATTGATTTCTTTTTGGTTAGAGACGATAGTAAGAAGCTAATATGTGTTTTAAAAAATTTAGGAGGAAAATTTTCTTTATTAGAAGCAACTAATGAGGAGATTGATTATTATGTTAGTTGTTTTGAAGGAAAATACGAGCAACTGATTTTACAATATAAAAAATAACTGATTATTAAAAAGCTATTTAAAGCAAGATTTAGATTTTCTGTTTCTTTACAGAAATGTATAATTTCTATTGTGTATTTGTCTATTTTATGATATCATTAAAGTACCAAAGGATAAGTTAGTTTCATAAAAACCGACTATGGTGATGATTGGGAGTCAGAACTCTATATGGTGTAGAATACTAATCCATTAAGTGTATTAGGATCCTAAAATATAGATGAGATGCCCACCTGCGAGCGAGCGGGCTTTTTATCACACTTGCTTAACTTTGGTTTTTTTGTGGGAGTAATTATTATGAATGAAAGAATTATAGATTATATTGGTGAAGAGAATTTTAGAAAGATAGCGAATGCCAAGGTTTTATTAATTGGCCTTGGTGGAGTAGGGGGTTATACTTTTGAAGCTTTAGTAAGAAGTGGAATAAAGTTTATTACGGTAATCGATTTTGATACTTTTGAGAATAGTAATTTCAATCGTCAAATTTATGCAACAATAGATTCATTAAATAAAAATAAAGCTCAAATTGTGGCCCTTAGAGCGTTGAAAATTAATCCTGAGGCTAAGATTACTTGTTTGGACAAAAAACTTTGTGAGAACGATATTACGAAGGAATTTGTTACGGAATATGATTATATTTTGGATGCTTGTGATGATACACTAGTAAAAGTAGAACTCATGAAGGCTTGTGCTCTTTATCATGTAAAATTGATTTCTTGCATGGGAACTGCAAATCGGATGTGTCCTGAAATGTTAGAAATTACTACATTAAAGAAAACGTATAATGATCCTTTAGCAAAGAAAATAAGAACGTTATTAAAAGGGGATTTTAAAGCACTTCAGACAAAAGTGGTATGGAGTAGGGAAACTCCTAAAAAGCAAAGAAAATTGGGAACCTTGTGTATGACTCCTATGAGTGCTGGAAGTTTGCTTGCTTCTTTTGTGATTCGAGACATTATAAAAACTGAAAAAGAATAAGAAACTCGCTCTTATTCTTTATTTTTTGAAACAAATATTATATAGGATCTCTACATTTTCGTTTTTATATAAAATGAGATAAATTGCTTCTAATATTGGATATTTTTTTATTTGACTACCCAAATACAAGATAATATTATCAATGTTTTCATAGCCTTCCACGGTATTCTTCTTTAAGTATTTTGAGCCTTCATTTGCGCTGATGCTTCTTTTTCTACCATACATAAAGTTTCTTGATTCCAACATGGAAGTTGTTAGAAAAAAGTCTCCTGTAATTCCCGCACACAGTTCTGTATCTTCAAAATCAAATTTTTGATATAGTAAATTAGACAATTCTTTGTAACTTTCTGCCGAGTAGGAAAGAAGAGTGGAAGAATACGGATATTTCTCATAAATGATTCCTGCTCCAATTGCATAGATATTTTTTAATACGCTAGAGATTTCTAGAACGTTTGGTTCTTCTATTTTTTCTATATTTACGAATTCAGGAAGTAATAATTTTAAAAGAATAAAGTCGCTTTTCTTTCTCGTTGTTAAAGAAAGAACACAAGGGCTATTTTGAAGCAAGTCTTTTGCCATATTTGGACCAGCAATATAATTAATATGTTTGCCTTTTAAAGTTTTCTTTGCATACGTTGTTAGAAAATATGGAGAAACATCCAGTGTTCCTTTTGTTCCAATGT
Organism: Candidatus Ventrenecus avicola; assembly: GCA_018711945.1. Classification (GTDB taxonomy): domain Bacteria; phylum Bacillota_I; class Bacilli_A; order RF39; family UBA660; genus Ventrenecus; species Ventrenecus avicola. The sequence continues at coordinate 7,103 of DVHP01000129.1, read as the reverse complement.
AGATTGGTGTCTTTTTAAGTGGATAATACTGAAGTTCGTTTGTCACATCGACAAAGAATTTACTACTTACTAGGATAAAAATGGCATCTGTATCTGTTAAGGCTTCTTCATAGCTAGCAGTAAGATGGATATTATCACTTATAGGCATTTCTATATCTTCTATCGTTATTTTTTTCTTTTTGATACTTGTTTGAATCCATTTTTCATCGTGAGACCAAACATAAATTTGATTTTCTATTTTTTCTTTTAATAAATTTACGATGGCTAGGCTAAAAGCACCAGAGCCAATACAAGTTATTTTCATTTGTCATTCCTCATTTCTTGCCATAATTTGTTTAAATTATTTTCGTATTTGTTATTACGTGGATGGTAATATTTTTTGCCTTTTAAGTTCGCAGGCATATATTCTTGCTTTACATAAGAATTTGGATAGTTATGTGGATATAGGTAATCTTTTGAATTTGTTTTGATATGATTTGGAACATTACCTGTATTTCCTTTATGTAAATCATTTAATGCTTCATCTAGGGCCGTATGTGCTGAATTCGATTTTGGAGATAAAGCCATCTCTGTGACAATAGTTCCTAGGGGAATTCTTGCTTCTGGAAGACCTACTAGTTCACTTGCGGAAATCGCTGCCATGACTTTAGGGCCAATGGATGGATTTGCAAGGCCGATATCTTCGTAGGCAATTACGCTCATTCTTCTATAGATACTATCTAAATCTCCGGCTTCAATGAGCCTTGCTAAGTAATGGAGAGAGGCATCTACATCGCTACCACGAATTGATTTTTGAAAAGCTGACAATACATCATAGTGTCCATCTTCGTTTTTATCGTGAAAGAAAACTGGTTTTGAATGAATTTTTTTTAAAAGCTCTAGTGTAATATGATAATCTTTTGATGCATAATAAGCAGTTTCTAATAAATTCATAGAACTTCTAACATCGCCACTTGATGAGTTTGCGATAAAGGTATACGCATCTTCATCCACAGTGATATCTGGTAGTTTTTCGCTTGCTCTTTTTAGGCCAATTATAATATCTTCACTCGTTAAATCTTTTAATTCAAATATTTGTACACGACTGCGGATAGCCGGGTTAATTTTATGGTACGGATTTGAAGTTGTTAGACCAATTAAGGTAATAAGGCCTGACTCGATATGGGGTAGGAGGAGGTCTTGCTTATCCTTGTTCATTCGATGAATTTCATCAATAATTAAAATCATATCTCCGTGCATTTTTGCTTCTTCAATCGCTATATCAAAATCGCTTTTGTTATTGATAGTTGCGTTTAGGAAGCGATAAGGCTTTTTTGATTCGCCAACGATAGCATTTGCAATTGATGTTTTTCCTGTTCCAGGGCGACCATATAAAATCATAGAACATAAATGGTTATGGTTTACTAGGTTTGTAATTACTTTATCTGGTCCGACTAGATGGCTTTGACCAATAATTTCATCTAGTTTGGTAGGTCGCATGATATTGGCTAAATTTTCCATAGAATCACCAGAAACATTATATCAAACAAACTATCGTTTGACAATTTTTTTGAATCTGTTTATACTAGTTTTGGTGAGTATATGAAGAAAGAGTATCCTGAAGAAATAAAAAAATATTTGAATACTTTGCAATATGAAAGAAAATTAAGTCCTAATACTATAAAATCTTATGAAGAAAATTTAGAAATATTTTTGGATTTTATAAAGGGAAAATCTATTTTTGAAATTAAGCAAAATGATATTGAAGAGTTTTTGGGTAAACAAGAGAAAACTGAAACTACAAAAGCACATTATTTGACTGTTTTAAATAGTTTTTATTTATTTTGCATCGATGAAGGTTATACAAATTATAATCCGTGTGAGGGAATTCCAATGCCGAGACTTATTAAAAAAATCCCCGAATACTTAACGTATGAGGAAGTAGATAAACTTCTTAATATTCCTTTGAATACGGCTTATGATTATCGAACAAAGGCAATGTTAGAGCTTTTATATGCTACAGGAATGCGAGTTAGTGAGCTTTTAAGTCTTCGTTATACTAATGTGGATTTTGATAATGATTTTGTTAGAGTAGAAGGAAAGGGCAGTAAGGAAAGAATTATTCCTTTTAATGAAACAAGTAAAAAGTATTTGCAACTTTATTTGAACCAGTATCGGCCTATGTTAGTAAAAAAAGGAAAAAATTACCAAGAACTCTTTTTAAATAATCGTGGTACTCCTATTTCTAGGCAAGGCTTCTTTAAAATATTAAAAAATATTTGTATCACTACAGGGATTTCTAAACAAATTAGTCCTCATGTTTTAAGACATTCTTTTGCCACTCATTTATTAAATGGTGGAGCTGATTTAAGAGTAATTCAAGAGCTTTTAGGCCATAGTGATATTTCTACCACTCAAATTTACACGCACGTTTCTAAAGAACGAGAGAAAGAAGAGTATCTTAGTAGTCATCCAAGAAGTAAAAAAGAATGATATACAACCATCATTCTTTTTTAAACTAACAATTTCTATTGTTTTCTTTTTTTTGTTCTTCTTTTCTAGAATTTTGTCTCTTTTGATTGTTTTGTCTAGAATTAGAACGATTTTCTTGTTTATTCTTTTTCATTATTTTTCCCTCCCATTAGTATTATGGTTAAAATGACTAGAACCATACAAAGAAATAGAAAAAAACATTGCCAATGTTTGGTATATTGTGTAAAATACCTTATATACGGGGTGAGTTATAATGAAATCTAAATATTTTCTTGTTGTGAATTATCATAAAAAAGCAGATACTCTTTTTCTGGATGATGTTCATACGCCATATGCTGACATTTCTGATATTGATTTACTTACCATGAACATGACACGAGAAGAGGTGTTAGAATCTGCAAAAATTGATGCAGAAAAAGCACAAGATTGTGATATTTATATTACCAGGGTTCGGGAAAGGGCAAATCATACCTATGAACTTAAGTTTTATGAATGTATTTTTAAAAGCCCAGGAATCAGCATTTCTGATTTAGCGCTGGAACGTCATAACAGGGTTTATCATAATCTTTTTAAAGAGAAAGGGGAAGCTAAACAAAGTATTGAAGTAAAAGATGCTTTAGAATTTGAGCGCATTGCACATTTTCTATTAGATGGTCTTCTTGGCAACTCTACCTTTTTATACTCCATTATTCAGAGAAAGAGCTTTTTAAACGATCATTTTATGAATCTTTTACGTGAACTTTCTCTTCCTAGTAACTATAATTCTATGAACTATTATAATTATATTTATCCTCAATTATTAAATGAATTAAAATCTTATAAACAGATTAGAGGATTATTTTTAGAGTACAAGTATTTTAAAAAACAACTGCAAAGAGAAAAGAAGACTAATCGATTCCATTCTTTATATTCTAGTCGTATTTTTGATTATTCTGATTTCTTTTATATTACTTGGGATAATGCAAATCATGATCCTCAAAAACATTTTTTTACGGAACATCTTACTCAATATCCGACATTATCTCAAGATTTACAGCTTTATGCCAAAATTGATAAAATAAAAAGGGAACCATTTCAAAATAAGGAATTAGAACATTGGTATTTTTCTGGAGGGACAACTGCGATTCTAGAGAATATGGATGCGAATGATATTTATTCATGCTCTATGGAAGATTTATTACGGGCTAGTATAATATCAGAACAAGATTATTTAGATTATCTACGGGCCAAACAAAAACAAGAGACTAGAAAGTATTAAATCGTTCTATTTTGTATAGTTGATTCATAGAATTTTGTGGGTGATTCTATGGATTTTTTAATTCCTATTATAATTTCTAGTATTGCTGGATTATCTACTGCTTTGGGTTCTTTTGTAATTTTTTTTAAATGGAAAAGGGAAAATATTAATAAATTTATTACCTTTTGTTTAAGTTTTTCTTTAACCATTATGATAGGTATTTCTATTACGGAATTAATTCCTGATGCTAGTTTCGCTATTTTAACGGAATTTAAATTAGCTAAAGGAGTATTTTTGGCAATACTTGCTTTTATGATTGGAGTCATATCTATTTATTTTATTAATAAAAAAATAGAAGAGAAGGGGAGTCATGATGCTTCTTTATATCGTTTAGGTATTTTATCTATGCTTGCATTAATGCTCCATAATTTCCCAGAAGGAATCGTAACTTTTTTAAGTAGTTATCAGAATTTAGAACTAGGAATCAAAATTAGTATTGCAATTATGCTTCATAACATTCCAGAGGGAATTAGTATTGCAGTACCAATTTATTATGCTACTGGTTCTAAGAAAGAGGCAATCAAAAAAACACTTCTATCTGGTCTTGCAGAACCTCTTGGGGCAATCCTAGCCTTTATTTTTTTAAGAAACCTTATCACAGATACCATGATTAGTTTTATCTTAATTTTTGTGGCAGGAATTATGATTACTTTATCGATTCATGAGTTGTTACCTAAGGCCTTAAAGTATTATGAAAATAAGTTTATTTTGATTGGGAGTGGAGTAGGGATAGTGCTTCTCTTAATTAACCATTTTGTATTTTAATTTTTTTTTGTTATAATTACACATACAAGGAGTGAGAAGTATGTTTAAATTTGAAAAGCTACAGTTTAATCACGGAAGAATATATAAGATTTTAGATTACATCTTTCAAGAATATGATTTAAATTTCAGAAAAGAATTTTCTTATGAGGAGTTTGAGGATAAAGAAGCATTAACAGAAGTTGTAAAAGAATTGCAAGCATACAGAAAAACTATAAATCTAAAAACAAAAAAGAAAACTCAAAACACATTGGTTTTATCTCCATTAGAATTAAGATATTTAAAAAGTATTTACATAGAACAAAATAGATATGAATCGAGTTCTAGAATAAATGTATTATCTATAGGATTATCCTTAATTGCTTTGATTGTTAGTGTTTTAACTTATGTGTTGTCAGAAAATAATAGGATTGTGGGTATTATTTTGTTAATATTTGTTGGTTGGATTATTAATTGGCTTATAAATTCTAGCATGGATTCATTGTTCTTTTTTTGCTTAGTTTACATAATATCTATTATGGGATAAATATTTTAAAGCAAAGCGAGATTATATTTATATATTATATGTTTGTTTTATTGTTATATTTTTTGATTATTTATTTCTTTTACGATTTCATATATTGTTTATTATTTGGTATTTTATTGGCATTTATTTCTGCATGGCTATCATTTCTTATTTTTTTTTAATTGATTTATTGATAAGTTTTTCATTAACTATGGGTGTCTGTATATTTTATTTTGCATCGAGATGAACAACTGGTCATTTAAAAATATTTCGATGCAAATTAGAGAGATCATATATGAAAGGTAAAGAATCAAAAAAAGCTCCCCTACTTCAAAATTCGTATTGATAGGGGAGTTGTCTATTTTTTTAATCCTCATTTACAATGATTGAACCACGTGATTCGATTTCAGCAATCTTTTCGATGACTTCCTCAGCATTTTGTGTATTTAGTTCTGTATATCCAAGTTCTTTTAAGGCTTGATCTTTAATAGAAAATAATTGTTGAGTTCTGCCTAATTTTTCTTCTTTTTTTTGCTCAATTTCTTGGGCAAAGCGGCGATGAGACTCAGCTAATTTGCTACGAGATGCTCCCCCATTGTTATAAAGTGTTAAGGCGGAAAACAAAATACTTTCAAAAATGAATTGTTTATCTTCATTAAATTTAAAGTCGTCTGGATCCGTAAAGCCTGTGATTTTTGACATATAGCCAAAAATATACTTGATTTCAGGAACATTAGACATTGATTGAAGCATATGATATAGATATAAGAATGCATAATAATTTTCTTCTTTTTTGCGTTCGTCGCTAAGTTTTTCTTTCATTAAATTTACAATATCTGAAAGAAGTGTTTGGGATTCTCTATTTAAGTTTTTAATATCTAGATAACTTTCTTCTCCCATACTAGCTTTTAATCCTTGATTTAAGCGATTTTCAACGCTCATTAAATAGTCAGTGGATACTTCAATATTCTCTAATTCTTTGCTATCTTGAATGTCAAATAATTTATATAATAGTAATTTTTTTTCTTTTGGCCATTTGCTAATATCGTCAAGTTCTAAATAGTTATAGACCATTTGTCTTGACACTCCTAAATACTTTGCTAAACGGACTTTAGAAATTCCTAATTCTTGCAATAATTCGTTTAATTTATTCATGTTATCCCTACCCTCTTTAATTTACATTCTAATTATAATGCACTTAACACTTTTATGTCAAGTATTAGTCAAGAGAAATAGAAAAAAGTCTAGTCATTTTGAGACTAGATCGCTTAGAGGTTTTTAATCGCTTAAATACCAGAGACGTTCATTGTTTTTGTATACTTCTTTAATGATGCCACTTCCAAGACATTCTTCCCCAAGATAGAAAACGCAGAATTGGCCAGGAGTAACAGATTTTACACCTTCTGGGTAGCTCACTTTGGCTTCATTGTTTTCTAAGTATTCTATTTGGATTGGATAGTCTTCTCCGCGATAACGGAATTTCGCAGTACAAAACGTTGGGTGAGTCGCGCTGATTAAATTTACTTGCTCTAGCAAACAGGAATCGCTTATTAAATATTTGCTATCTTCACCAAACGCTACATAAAGCTCATTTTTCTTCACACTTTTTCCACAGACATAATGACGTTCTTGGAATCCGGAAAGTCCAACATTTCTTCGTTGACCAATTGTATAGTTCATAAGCCCTGTATGAGTGCCGATTTTTTTCTTAGTTTCGATGTCGATGATGTCTCCAGGGTTTGGTTTTAAATAGTTTTTGATAAATTTTTGAAAATTTCTTTCTCCAATAAAACAAATACCAGTAGAATCTTTTTTCTCTGCAACGTTAATACCAGCTTCTTTGGCTATTTTTCTCACTTCTTCTTTGGTGTATTCGCCAACTGGAAATAAAACATCTTTTAATTGGTTTGGGGTTAATTGCGCTAAAAAGTAGGTTTGATCTTTATTTAAGTCTTTGCCTCGTAGTAGTTTTCCATTTTCTAGACGTGCATAATGACCTGTAGCCATATAGTCAGCGCCTAAACGTTCTGCTTCTTTTTTAAACACATCAAATTTAATATATTTGTT
>DVHP01000012.1 GCA_018711945.1 Candidatus Ventrenecus avicola | reverse complement strand
TGTAGATACAACAAATCCAACAGTTACGATAAGTGCAAGTGTAAGTGGCAATGCTATTACAGTACAAGCAACAGGGTCAGATGCACATAGTGGAATAGCTAGCTATCAATATAGTAGAGACAATTCGACGTGGTATACAGGTACAAGTGGAACATACAATTTTACAGGATTAAGCTATGGAAATTATATTATATATGTAAAAGTTATAGATTATTCAGGCAGAGTTAGTAATATTGTAGAAATGCCGGTTAATGTCAGTATTGATGCTGTTTCCTTAATACAAAGTCTAGCTAATAATGGTCAATTAATGTACGATGGAACTGCGGATAATAATTTAAGATATGTTGGAGCAAATCCTAATAATTACATAAATTTTAATAATGAATTATGGCGTATTGTAGGTGTTATGAATAATATAAATGACGGCTATGGAAGTATAAATAGCCGAATAAAAATAGTGCGAGACACACCTATAGGTAATCTAAATTGGGATTCTTCAATAAGTACCATTAACAATGGATATGGAGTTAATGAGTGGAGTCAAGCTGATTTAATGCTCTTGTTAAATACAGGAGCATATTGGAATCGCACTAGTGGTAATTGTTATGTTGGAATAAATAATATGGTTACTACTTGTGACTATACTACTCAAGGCCTGACAACTGAAGCTAAAAAATACATTGGCACAACTTTATGGAATGTTGGAGCAAATGGTGGAACATATGGTTGGAATAATGTTTCTGCATCTAATTTTTATATGCTAGAAAGAGGTAGTTATACAGGAAAGCAGTGTTCGGCAACTCCAAGCTGTAACGATAATGTTTCCAGAACAGTTACTTGGCTTGGAAAAATAGGCTTAATATATCCTAGTGATTATGCTTATGCGACTAGTGGCGGAGCTACCACCTCAAGAAATAGTTGTTTAAATATGGTAATGTATGATTGGAAAAATTTTAATGATTGTTATCAAAATAATTGGCTAAATTTAGAACAGAGAAATCCTGTTTTGTGGACTTTAATGCCTTTAGGTGTTGACAATGGTTCACAACAGGTATATATAACAGCAGATGGTGGTATATCTACAAGTACTACTGGAGTAGTTCAAGAAGTTCTACCTACACTTTACTTGACTCCTGGTGTAAGAGTAGCTTCTGGGGATGGAAGTGAAACAAATCCATACGTGTTAACTCTGTAAAATAAAAAAATAAATTGACGAAATCTTAATTTTGTCATAAAATAAGAATATCTTCTTAAGAAAGAAGAAAAGTAGAAAATGTTTTTTTTGAAAGAAAAGGTTAGCTGATGGAAATACCGCTTAAAAGCATTTTTGAAAAACACTTCTTTGTAAACTTAAGAACGGGCGTTGCTCGATAAAAGGAATGAGTACCTAGGTAAAATAAGGTGGCACCGTGGGATTTTTTCTCACCCTTATACTATCTGGGTTTTCTTTATTTTGAAAGGGTGAATTTATATGTTTTTGAATGAAGTTTTTGAAAAAAAAGATGAATTGTTGGGAAAAGAAATTACTATTCATGGTTGGATTCGGAATCATCGTCCTCAAAAGGAATTTGGTTTTATAGATTTTTCTGATGGAACCTGTTTTAAACATTTGCAAATTGTATATGATAAAGATTTGAAAAATTTTGAGGAAATTGTTTCTTTTAAAAATGGTTCTTCTATTGAGGTAAAAGGAATTTTGCAAAAAAGCGAAGGAAGTGGTCAAGATATTGAATTAAAGGCTTCTATAGTTGTTTTATTGGGAGACTGTCCTATTGATTATCCATTACAACCAAAAAAACATTCTAATGAATTTTTGCGCAGTATTGCTTATTTAAGACCTAGAGCAAATTTATTTCAGGCTGTTTTTCGAATTCGTAGTTTAGCTGCTTTGGCAATTCATGAATATTTTGGGAAAAATGGCTTTGTTTATTTTCATGCGCCAATTATAACAGCATCTGATTGTGAAGGTGCTGGTGAAATGTTCCAAGTAACTACTTTACCATTAGATAAATTACAAGGTAATGTAGATTATAAAAAGGACTTCTTTGGTAAGCAGACTTCTTTAACTGTTTCTGGACAATTACAAGCTGAAACTTTTGCAACTGCGTTTTCTAAGACTTATACATTTGGTCCAACTTTTCGCGCTGAGAATTCAAATACTAAAGTTCATGCTTCGGAATTTTGGATGATTGAGCCAGAAATGGCTTTTGTAGACTTAGAAGGAAATATGGATTTAATGGAGGACATGTTAAAATATATTGTAAGATATTGTTTAGAAAAAGCTCCTGATGAATTTGGTTTTTTAGATCGGTTTGTAGAAAAGGGTTTGATTCAAAAGTTGGAAAAACTGGTGAATGCTACTTTCACTCGTATTACTCATGAAGAAGTTATAACTATTTTGAAAAATGCTGATGTTAAATGGGAATTTGCTCCAGAGTATGGCGAAGATATTGCGAAGGAACACGAAAAATATATAACTGAGTATTTTGATGGTCCAGTATTTATTAAAGATTGGCCTAAAGATATTAAGGCTTTCTATATGAAACAAAATGAGGATGGAAAAACTGTCCGAGCAGTTGATCTTGAAGTGCCAGGAGCAGGTGAGTTGATGGGTGGAAGTCAAAGAGAAGAAAATATGGATAAGCTTATACGTCGTATGGATGAGCTTCATATGGATAAAGAGGAATTAGAGTGGTATATTAATTTAAGAAAATATGGAACTTGTGTACATTCTGGATTTGGTATGGGATTTGAACGTCTTTTGATTTATTTAACTGGTGTCGAAAATATTCGTGATGTCATTCCTTTTCCGAGAGTTCCAGGTTCTTGTGAATTTTAAAAGGAGGTTTTATGAAAGCAAATAGTTATCGTACGCATCATTGTGAAGAAATTAACGAGAGTTTGCTTGGTCATGAAGTTACAGTAAGTGGCTGGGTAGAAGCAATTCGTGATCATGGTGGGGTTTTATTTCTAGATCTTAGAGATACCACGGAAGTTTTACAAGTTGTTAGCAATGATGATAAAGTATTTCGAGGAATTACGAAGGAAAGTGTTATCCGGGTAAAAGGTGTTATTCGTAAAAGAGATGAAGAGACTTACAATCCAAAATTAAAGACAGGAACTGTAGAGTTATTAGTTTCTAGTTTGGACATACTAAGTAAGGTGAAAGAAATTCTTCCGTTTGAAATTCGCCAAAGTAAAAATTCGAGTGAAGATGTGCGGTTAAAGTATCGTTATCTTGATTTAAGAAATAAAGATGTATTAAAAAACTTTGAGTTGCGGAGTGAAGTGCTTCATTTTATAAGAAATAAAATGGTGAACTTAGGGTTTATGGAAGTACAAACACCAATTCTTACAGCAACAAGTCCAGAAGGAGCTAGAGATTTTGTTGTTCCGTCTAGAAATTTTAAAGGAAAATTTTATGCTCTTCCGCAAGCCCCTCAAATATATAAAGAACTTTTGATGGTTGGTGGAGTTGAAAAATACTTTCAAATTGCTCCATGTTTTCGTGATGAAGATGCAAGAAGTGACCGAACACTAGAATTCTATCAATTAGATTTTGAAATGAGTTATGTAGAAGAAGAGGATGTCTTAGAAGTTGGCGAAGAAGTATTCTATGATATTTTTACAAAGTTTTCTAAGAAAAAGGTGAGTCCAAGACCATTTAAAAGACTTAGCTATCAAGAAGCGATGGAGCATTATGGTACCGATAAACCAGATTTAAGAAATCCACTTATTATTGATGATGCTAGTGCTACTTTAGAGAGTACAACGTTTAAACCATTTCAAAAAAGTACTATTAAAGTCATTGTCGTACCAGATATCGGGACAAAACCAAATAGTTGGTTTAATGAAGTAGTCGACTATGCAAGTAGTATTGGTATGCCGGGTATTGGGTATTTAACGTTACTTTCTGACGGTTCGTTAAAAGGACCGATTGATAAATTTTTGAGTGATGAGGAACGATGGAGTCTAATCGAGAATTTTTCGATGAAGGCAAATTCTGTGATGTTCTTTATTGCGAATAAAAGTAAAAAGGTGGCTCAGAAATATGCAGGACAAATTAGGGATTATTTAGGAAAGAAATTAGATTTAATTGATGAAAATCGTTTTGAGTTCTGTATTGTGAAAGATTTTCCGTTATTTTCTTATGACGAGGAACAAAGAAAGATTGAATTTTGTCATAATCCTTTTAGTCTTCCACATGGAGGTATTAAAGCTTATGAAGAGAAAGACGTTTTAGATATTTTAGCTTATCAATATGATTTTGTGTGTAATGGCTATGAAATGTCTTCCGGAGCGATTCGAAATCATGATATTGACTCTTTAGTAAAAGGATTTGAAGTTGTTGGTTATACGAAAGAGGAAGTGAAAAACCGTTTTAACTCCATTTATACGGCTTTCCAGTATGGCGCACCTCCACATGGTGGGATGGCTCCGGGAATTGATCGGATTTTAATGCTTTTGCTTGGTGAAACAAATTTACGAGAAGTACAAGCATTTCCAACAAGCGCTAGTGGAGCGGACGGACTTATGGGTTCTCCAAGTACCCTTACATCAAAACAATTGAAAGAGTTAGGTATTAAAATAGAAGAGGTGAAAAAATGAGTAAGTTTACAAAAGAAATGATTGATGATTATGCAGATAAATTGTTAATTGGATTAACAGAGGAAGAAAAAGACATGATAGTGAGTGAGTTTGATATCATTGACGAGAGTATTCAAGCAGTCACAGAAATCCCGAATATTAGTTCGGTAGAACCAATGACACATGCTTTGGATGACTTTGAGTTTCAACTTCGAGAAGATGTTGCACAGGAGTCTATTCCAATTGATGATTTACTTAGAAATAGCGATGATGAAGACGGTGCAGAAATCGTTGTACCAAAGGTGGTGGGATAATGTTAGAAGAAGATATTCTTTCAATTCATGATGCGTTAGTGCGTGGTGAAGTCACTAGTGAGGAATTAGTAAAAGAAGCAATCAAAAGAAGTCATGAAGTAGAAGAGTCTTGCAATGCTTTTGTAACGATTTTGGATGATCAAAAAGGTGGCGATGTTACGGATAATTTACTTTCTGGTATTCCTTATGGATTAAAGGATAATTATTCCACGAAAGGAATTTTATCGACAGGTTCTTCTAATACTTTAAAAGATTATGTGCCATTTTTCTCAGCAACTAGTGTTTTAAATTTAGAACGGGCTGGAGCAGTACTTGTGAATAAGACGGCGATGGATGAATTTGGAATGGGGGGAACTGGAACGACTTGTCATACTGGAGTTGTTACAAATCCGTGGGATCATACGAGAATGACAGCTGGGTCTAGTGCAGGTTCTGCAGCAGCTGTTGCAAGTGGCGTTTATCCTTATGCAACGGGAAGTGATACTGGTGACTCGATTCGAAAACCAGCTGCTTACTGTGGAATTGTTGGGTATAAACCTACTTATGGAATGATTAGTCGTTATGGATTATTTGCTTTTGCTTCTAGTCTTGACCACTGTGGAGTCTTAACACGTTCTGTTCGTGATGCTGCCATTGTGGCTGATGAAATGAAAGGGATTGATCCTAACGACATGACAAGCTGGGATTCTTCTTATATGCTTTTAAAAGAAGCTTGTGATAAAGATTTAGGTAAGAAAAAAGTGTGTTATATCAAAGAAATTTGTGATATTACACGTTATCCAAATGCTACTGAGGAGTTAAAAAGTCATTTAGATAACTTTAGGAAAACAATTGATAAGTTCAAAGAACTAGGATATCAAGTGGATGAAGTGAGTATCAACGAAAAGCTTTTGGCGGCTGTGCCTAGCGTTTATGTTATTATTTCTTGTGCGGAAGCAACAAGTAATATGTCAAACTTAACGGGAATTGTATTTGGACCTCGAGGAGAAGGAGAAAATTATATTGAAATGATGAAAGATCATCGTACCAAAGGTTTTTCTTCTTTAATTAAAAGACGTTTTGTGATAGGTTCTTATGTGCTACAAAAGGAAAATCAAGAAAGATATTTTAGAAACGCTCAAAGAGTAAGAAGACTGATTGTTGATGAGTATAAAAAGTTGTTTGAAAGTTATGATGCTGTCGTGTTACCAGTTGGTAGTGGACCTGCTAAAAAACTAGAAGGTTCTACGGATATTTTAGATGATAGTACCCAAATTTTAGAAGAACATTTGCAAATCGGTAACTTCGGAGGATTTCCTTCTATTACTATTCCAGATGGTTTTGTTGGGTGTTTACCAGTTGGTATTAATATTACATGTAATTGTTATCAGGATGAACTCATGTTTTCTATCGCTTCAAAATTAGAGGGAACAATGAATTATAAAGGACAGATTGCAAAGGAGGTGCGTCATGACTAAGTATTTAGCAAAAATTGGTTTGGAAATGCATTGCGAGATTTCTAAGACGAAAAGTAAAGTGTTTTCTAGTGCGAAAAACGATTACAGCGATGCGCCAAATACGAGTGTTAGACCTTTGGATATGGGATTTCCTGGAACACTTCCAGTGGTCAATAAAGAGGCCGTTCGATTGGCTTTAATGGCAAGTATGATTACAGGTTGTGAGCAACCAGAATACATTTGGTTTGAGAGAAAAAACTATTATTACCCAGATTTACCAAAAGGTTATCAAATTACCCAGGAAACCAAGCCAATTCCTGTGGGAATTTATGGACTCGTAGAATACGAGTGTAATGGAGAAATGAAAAAGGTACGTGTTAATAATATTCACTTAGAAGAAGATGCGGCAAGTCTAGATCATTACGAAACAACAAGTACGATTAATTATAATCGGTCTGGTGTTCCATTGTTAGAGCTAGTGACTGAACCAGATTTTCATTCGGCTGAAGAAGCGGTAGCATTCCTAGAACATATGAGAAGTGTTTATCAATATGCAGAAATATCCGATGCCGACACGAAAAAAGGACAGATTCGATGTGATGTGAATGTCTCTATTATGGAAGAAGAAAAAGATGAAGAAAACCCAGAAAACTGGGGAACAAAAGTCGAAATAAAGAACATTAATTCTTTTGGAGGAGTAAGAGACGCGATTAACTATGAAATTGAACGTCAAACAGAATTAAAAGAAAATGGAAAGTATGATGAGATGCCTCAGCAGACCAGACGATGGGACGAAGACTCATTTAGTACGATTTATATGCGTAGTAAAGCGGATGCAATTGACTATAAATACTTTGTGGAACCAAATATTCCAAAGTATAAAGTCACAAAAGAATGGTTAGATGAAATTCGCTCTTCCATTCCAAAACTTGCTTTAGAAAGAAAACAAGAGTATATAGAAACTTATCATTTATCAGAGTATGATGCAGGAGTATTAATTAAAGAAAAAAGTGTTTCTGATTATTTTGAAGAATGTGTAAGTCTTGGAATCGATGCAAAAGTAGCATCTAACTGGGTATGTGTAAACGTAGTTGGAGAATGCAATAAGTTAGAAATTTCAATTGATGAGTTTTATATTACTCCAGAATATTTAAAGCAAATTATGGATGGAATGAAGGAAGGTCTTATATCTTCTAAACAAGCGAAAGAGATTTTTTATAAATCTTGTGAAGAGAAGAAAGAGCCTAAAACTTTCATGAGTAAAGACAATGCTCAGATATCTGATAGAGAAGAGCTATTGCGTTTGATTACCACTATTCTGGATGAAAATCCGAGTCAAATCGAACAATATAAAAGCGGTAAAACAAATCTCTTTGATTATTTTGTAGGGCAAGTGATGAAAAATACTAGAGGAAAAGCAAATCCTGTCATAACCAAAGAACTTTTAACAGAAGAACTTAACAAACGTTAATGTTCTTTTTTTTATATAACAGGAAAGTAATACAATACCCCACGATTTAC
>DVHP01000011.1 GCA_018711945.1 Candidatus Ventrenecus avicola | reverse complement strand
TATAATAAAACAAGCAAATGACAATTTTTATACGAGTGTGTTATCTTCTTATACAAGTTATATTGATACAAATATAGGATTTTGTGGAGATCGGAATCCTCTAAATCAACAAAGTGGAGTAGGAACTGGGATAGTTACGACATACATGCAGGGGTATTTAAGAGTGCTGTCAAGTTCTCCTTCGCTTTCTTGTGAAAACTCAAGTGATTTGTATACCGTAGCATCTTCAACAAAAGGAAATAAAGCATTAATTTATCCAATAGGACTCATTACAGCCGACGAAGTAATGCTTTCTGGTTCCAGTGGAGGCATCTTTGATGGAGAATATAATTATCTACCGATAAGTCCAAATAGTTATTTAACAACTGGAAATCCATTTTGGACAATAACGCCTGCAGGAAGTTATAATACTTTTGGCGGAAGAGGATGGTATTCATATGTACTATATGTGGGTTCAGCAGGGGGGATTGATGATGGGGTAGTAAATGCAAATGGGACACATAATTTAAGACCCGTCATCAATATTCGTAGTAATGTTACTATTTCTGGTGATGGGACGATGTCTAATCCTTATGTCATTAGTTAAAGAGAATAGGGCATCTAACTTTCTATAAACGTAACAGTTTCCACATTTAATGTGTCCATCACAGAAAGGGAAATCGAGTATTTTACCTCTTCTTTTAATTCGTCGCTAGCGAGTCCTTCATATAAATAGTCATTAAAGCTTAAAGTAACTTCTTTTTCTAAAATTTCATAATTTGTAAGTTCTGTGGATGCATTTAAGTAACTCATTAGATTGGTTTGTTCATTTGGTTTTGATTTTAAACGATCAATAATAATTTCCACTTTATCTTTTTCATTATTACTAAGAAGCGTTACTGGTACGTAATATGAAATGTTCCCATCTTTTGCAATATAATAAACTGTTGTTTTAGTAGTTTCTTTTAGATTTTTTACGTCATAAGCTTTATTGACACCGATATCTCTTGTTAATATACTTGGAAGTTTTATTTCAGTATTGGGAACTTTTTCTAATAGGTCTCCTTCCACGTATAAAATAATTCCTTCAATTCCCTCAATTTCTGTTAGGGAATAGGTAAGACATTCTATCATTTTTTCGGCAGATTCTGAAGGAACATTTAAAATATTTTTATTAAAATTGATTTTTAATGTTTTATCTTGAATATCGATACTAAGTATTTCAGTATCTTTAGGGATTACTGGTGTAAATATAGAAGGAATATATTCGCTTTTCGCATGATCAATTGTTAAAATCTCAATGATTTCTTTGGCTAGATCTATCGTTTCTTTATTTTGGACTACCATTGAAGTTCTTGCTACCAAAGAAGAGTTATCTAATAAATAGATTGGCCATGCATTCCCTGAATTATAAGAGATAGTAACGTTTTTAATTTCATCTTCGGTTTTAGGAAAAGAGAGGGTTATGAAAAATACAAGAAGAGCAAAGGTTGTAATGATAAGTTTTCTTTTCGCACATTCTTTTATCACTAAAAATCACCTAATTCATTTTATGTTATAGAAAGAAAACAAGAACAAAAAAAGAAAGGAAAAAATCACTTTCTAAATTTTTATTTCTCCCAAACGGAGTAATTCTACTACGGCACTAGCTCGTCCTTTGACGCTTAATTT
The DNA here is from genome assembly GCA_018711945.1 of Candidatus Ventrenecus avicola. Classification (GTDB taxonomy): domain Bacteria; phylum Bacillota_I; class Bacilli_A; order RF39; family UBA660; genus Ventrenecus; species Ventrenecus avicola. The sequence continues at coordinate 3,605 of DVHP01000011.1, read as the reverse complement.
TTGCATCGTATTAGAGATATGATTTCGTACTGTTTTTTCGCTGATGTTTAAGGATAATGCAATTTCTTTCGTCGAATAGTTTTGGATGAGTTTTTCAAATATTTCTCTTTCTCGTGTCGTTAATATTTTTTGTTTCACACTTAATCCTCCTTGTTTTCATTCATCTTATAGTATTTTATGAAAAAGAGAAAATTATGTGTGTTTTAGGAAGTTTGGAATTTTACAGTAATATACTTTTGGTCTTCAAAAAGCTCTTGAACTGTTCTAATGATATTATTGGCAAGTGTGGTGGAATGTTCACTGGAAGCGATGGTAATGCTAATCGTATCATCTTTTACTTTGGCAAAACTATCTAGTTGATAAGTTTCTTTAATTGTTTTTTCTATTTTTTCTTCGTCTGCTTTTTTTTGATTTAAAGCCATTAAAGAATTATAAGCATTATTTTTTTCTTCTGTTGTAGTTGTTGTATCCAATAATACCGATTGATAATTCTCCATTTCTTCTAAAACTGCTTCGTCTTCTTCGACTCTCAAAGAAACTAATAAAGAACTTTCTTCGATTTCCGAATTAACAGGAAGCGAAGTTGTTGTCGTCGTGTTAGTATTTTCCAAAATACTAGCGAGACTGTTGTCATTCATCGTGACATAATAAATAGATAATACTAAAATTAAACTAAAAAGAGTTACAAACCAAACGCTTTGTTTATTGATCATTTCTGTCCTCCTAATCTACTTTAGTCTATGAGGGTATGATAAAAAATATTACATAATTGTTCTTAAGGTATGTTATAATAAAAATAATTAAAGAGTGGTGAAGACATGTATACATTAGCACTGTTATTTATGAAGTTTATTTTGTTTAGTATTATAGGGTATGTTGTTGAGATGATCACTTGTGCCATTATTGAAAAAAGATGGACCAATCGTGGCTTTTTGTGTGGGCCAATGATTCCGATTTATGGAATAGGGAGTCTTTTACTCGTTTGGATTTTAAAACCTTTTAAAGAACATATATTTTTAGTTATGTTACTAGGTATGCTTCTAACTACTTCCATTGAATATTTGACTGGTTATATTTTAGAAAAAATATTCCACAATAAATGGTGGGATTATAGTCATGAAAAATTTAATGTCAATGGCTATGTCTGTTTAAAAAATGCAATCTTATTTGCTATTGGTACACCGATTATTATTTATATTGTTGATCCTTATATTACGAGTTTCTTACTACAAATAAAGGATAACTATCTATACATTATTGCTTTAGTAGTTTTTATTATCTTTTTATTAGATGTCAGTTATTCTGTATTTGTTGCCTATAATTTAAGAAATCGTTTGATTGTTGTCGAGCACTTAAAAAATGAGAAATTGGCTAAAATTCCAGGAATGTTGGAAGCAATTTTAAAAAAGAGAATTAAACATGTTCGGAAATATCCTAAGCGCTTGTTAAAAGCATTTCCTAATATTATGAATAGTAAAGAAAAAGAATTTGATTTGATGAAGAAGATTGCATTGAAAGAGAAAGAAAAAAAGAAAGAGCAAAAAGAGAAAAAACGAAATTCTAGAAGCAAAAAATAAATTTGTTTCTTTTTTTGTAATTTTTTTGTTACATTTAAAAGGAATATAAAATTTATCCGGAATAATGTTATTAGGAGGATAAAAAAACATGAAGGTAAAATTACAACGAGATTTTAAAGATTGTGGTGTTACTTGTCTTTCTTATATTATTGCTCATTATGGTGGTTATGTACCAATTGAACAATTAAGAGAAGATACTCATACTACAAAAGAAGGTGTCAATGCCTATGATTTGGTAGAGACGTTAAAGAAGTATCATTTTGATTCTTTTGGTGTTCGGATTCATTATGAAGAACTATCTGTGTTTCATTTCCCAGCAATCGCACATGTGATATTGGAACAAGGCATTGAACATTTTGTGATTATCGTAAAAGCAAGTAGCCGTTATGTATGGCTCATGGATCCAGCAGCAGGAAAGAGAAAGCTGACAAAGACAGAATTTTTAGAAATTTGGGATGGAGTATTGCTCACGGCAGTTCCTAATCAGTTAATTCCTAAATTACCAAAGGGAAAGAATATATTAACAATATTATGGGAAATTGTAATACAAGAGAAGAAGTTATTTTTTAAGTTGGTGTTTTTTCAATTATTTATTGTTTTATTAACCATTTTAATTGGGTTTTATTTGAAAATTGGAATACAATACTTTTTTTCTTTTTCCTTAAAACCTTTTTGGATATTTACTTTTGTTTTTTTGGCTTTCTATGTTATCCGTTTTTTTCTAGATTTTGGAACAGAGTCTTTAAAAAATTATTTCCGTAAAAATATTGAGATCATCTATATGGACCAATTTCTGTGTCATTTACTTAAAATTCCTTATGCTAAGTTTTCCTCTTATCACCCAGGAGAGATTCTCACAAGGGTAGAAGAGGCAAAAGAAATCGAAGAACTTTTTGTCGATGTCTGTGTTACATTTTTTTTGCAAGTTCTTTTAGGAATTTGTACTTTAGTATTTCTTTACTTTTTAGAGGAGAAATTGCTCTTTATTTTGTTGGGTGGTGTAGCAATTTATATTTTGATTGGTCTATTATCTTCCAAATATTTATATCAGCTTGTTTTGAAACGTTTGGATGATGAAACGAGATGGCGAGTATCTTTTACTCAGAGTTTGCAAATGTATAAAACGATGAAACATTTGAATCGAATTCCAAATGAGATAAAGCGTCTGGAAGAAGAATTAGGAAAGTATGTGTTAAAAAAAGCAAGTCTTTCACAGGGAGTCATTTTATTACAGGAAATCAAAGAACATTATTTAGAAATTTTGTTTTTTGTTATAAGTGCGTATGGTTTATATCAAATTCTACTAGGGCAGCTTGATTTAATTGATTTTATGGTTTTTCAAAATTTATATTTGTATTTTGTTAGTCCTTTAAGAAATTTAATTGAAATGATTCCTAAATTTTGCTATATGAAAGGAATTCTGGAAAAGATTAGTGAATGTTTGCAGATAAAAGAGGAGGAGCTAGAAGATGATGTTGAGACTATTTCTATTTCTTCGTTAGAATTTCAAAATGTATGCTATGCTTATCATTCAATTCAAACAGTATTCCATCAATTTTCTTTTAAAACAGTGAAAAAGCATATTTTTCTCAAAGGTTCTTCTGGTTCTGGAAAAAGTACTCTTTGTCGCTTGCTTATTCGTGAGATGGAGGTTGATGCAGGAAAAATTTTATTGAATGGAAAAAATATTCAAGATGTTTCTTTAGGAACAATTCGTCAAAATGTGGTTTATTTAAGCCAGAAAGAGAATCTGTTTCCAGGAACTATTCGTGAGAATATTTTATTTGGTAAAAAAGTTTCGGCAGAGGAATTCGATGCCGTTTGTCAAGTTTGTTTTTTGGAAGGTATTGTTGAAAAAAAGCCACTTCGTTATGAAACGACGATTGATGAAACGACTTTATCTGGAGGGGAAAAGCAACGAGTTATGCTAGCACGCACCCTTCTAAGTGGAGCGAGTCTCTATTTATTTGATGAAGCTTTAAGTGAGGTGGATAAAGAAATGGAAAAGGAAATTATTAAAGCTTTACG
>DVHP01000128.1 GCA_018711945.1 Candidatus Ventrenecus avicola | reverse complement strand
TGGTCTTTCCAGACAAGAACTAAATAAAATCGCTATGAGGTGAGGCTCATAGCTTTTTTTATGACATGTTAGCTCAAAGAAAACTCGTAAGGACTAGAAATTGTGCCCAGACCAGATACAGTGACATCGCTACGGATATTAATGACAGGTCTAAAACCCATGACTCCGTATGTTCCAGTATCGTCTAATATACCAGTTTGATAAACAGAAAATATATGAGTACCCAAGTATATGCCTCCAAACGGATTATAATAACCTACTGGTGTCATCGTCCAAAACATATTTCCGTTAGTCAAATAACTGTTTGGAGATTCTTTTGTATTTTTGAAATCTCTATAATCTGAATCAAAGTCAAATACTCCTCCTCCATGACCAGCAAATATTACCTCATCAAGAGTAATTAGCCCTACTGGATACATTAAGGCTTTATTTCCAATACTTGAAGATGATACAGTATACAAATCACTTTGATTTTCACAGGATAGTGTTGGAGTACTTGTTATCGTTCGCAAATAACTAGAATAATAAGTAATGATAGTACCTGTTCCAGCTCCATCTCGATGATTTAAGGTACTTCTATCCCCACAAAATCCTGCGTTTATATCAATGTAACTTGCATAAGAAGATAATAAACTTGTATAAACATTATCATTTGCTTGTTTTATTATAGAAGATGTTCCTAAACCGTGCACTACTCCACTTGTATACATATATCCAACGAACATATTATCATTATTAGCCATATTAAATGCACTTGTTCCTGCTTGCCTATCCGTTGATGATTCGCCATTTTCATGTGCTACTGTCCCATCATAAATCATACGAATTGATCCATTTCCATTAATTCTGATAATTCTCCAATATCGATTGACAAAGTACACATAGTTATTTTCCACACTTCCTCGGTAATAATAACTTGTTCCATCGTCATCTGTTGTTTCAAAGATTCCTTTTTCGTGAGATTCGCATACCTCGTCATCACAAGCACTCTTTGTAAAGTCTGGGGTATAGGTATACACTTCTAAATCTCCTAACACTGTGGACACTGTTTTTGTTTTTGTAAAATACAAATTACATTTGGTTCTTGAATAATCCGTTTTTGTATAGTTAGAATAATTTCCTTGAAATGTCCAAGTAGAATAGTCCCATGAAGGTATGACTCCATTCGTGCAATTACTTTGTTCTGCATCAAAAAGATAACCACTATTTTGGCTTGGCAACTCTCTAGTAATTTGGCCGTCAACATAATATGCAAAATAAATGTCTCCAGGGTCTTGAGCCGTTCCATTGATCACATTAAAATCTTTTTCTTCTGTGAATACGGCAAAACTAGTATACAAAAAGACCCCTGCAAGCAATAAAATACAACTTATTGTAAATGTAATTATAAATTTCTTTTTTGAATTTTTTTCTTTAAATTTCTCTAGTTTCATAGTACACACCCATTCTATATTGATTGTACTATTGGCAACCCCCCCCCGTCAAGTTTTTTGAATAAAAAAACGATGTTTTTTTCATCATCGCTTCTTAATTATACATGATAGATTTTGTTTTTCTTAGTTACTAAGTATAATACAGCAGCTAATCCAATTCCACCAATAATTACAGCATATGGTAAGAATGAACCTGTTTGAGGGTTTTCTGGATTTTCACATTGAGCAGTGTATTCTTCTTCAGTACATACGGTACCGTCAGCACAGTAATAAGTATCTCCATCAATTGTACAAGTTGGATTTTCTTCTGGTTCTTCAGGAGTAGATGCAGTTCTTAAACCAATCGTACAAGTATCAGTAGAAGTTGCACCAGTTGCATCTAAGGTAATAGTTGCTACTAGAATATTTCCATTAGCATCACCTGATGATGCAGTTACACCTGTGGAATTTGTTAAATTAATACTAATTGTTCCATCCCCATTATCCTTCACTGAACCTGTCCATCCTTGAGCTCTTGAATACTTGCTGAACTTGAAGCTAGAGTTTGACAATGTTAATGTTGCATTGTAATTATTTACTGTACCATCTGTCACTTTTAATCCTAAATAAATTACAGTGTTTTCTCCATTGTTTCCAATTTCTACTGAATTACCATCTAGTGTTGTTTTTGACTCATCAAATGTTTTTGTAGATTCTATATAACCATCACTTGATGCTCCAAATATTTGACCACTTGCTGCATTCGCACGTAATGGACTAACTAGTACACATAACACTAAAAGAACACTTAAGTAAAAACTCTTCTTTTTCATAACAAACCTCTTTTCCTTTTTTTATTATGGTTTAATTATACCATAAAAATACAAGATTTCTACATATTTTTCAATTTTTTACATACTTTACATTGTTAACTTTCTTTGTATTGAGCTAGGAAGTGCAAACCATGTACAACTTTTACTTTTTCATTTGGTTGGTATATCTTGTTATCTCCTGTATTTAACCAACCTATAAAATTTTCTTTTTCTTTTGGCTCTGGCAAAATATAATCACTTTCATATTCTTTTAAATAGGTATGTTTGTTTTGATCCGTTACTTCATCGTCACTTGTTGTTACCTTCCAAACTGTATTTCCTTGCTCATTTTTCATTAAAGGGAGTGTATTAGATACATCTAAAAGATTTCCAATATAACTAATATCGAGTAACCCTTGATTATATATATTTTTTCCCTCTGCCATACGATATCCATCATATAAATATTTTGGAAAAACTTCTTTTAGTTCTTCATATGTAAAGTAGTCTTTAGTTGATAAGTAGTCATTTCTTTTTTTTGCTCCATGTTATATTTTCTGTAAAATCATACAAATATGTTGTCACGCCAGTTCCATCCGTGGTTAAAAAATTATTTGCTAAAATATTATGGTATCTTGTAGAGGAAACGTGATAATAATTCGTTGATTCTTACTATATTTTTAATTATAACAAAGGATTTTTTTTGTTATCAACATTGAATTGTTAAACCGTGTTATCTTATTAAACAATTTTTTTGTTTTATTTTTTCTTCTTTGATTCGTCTTTTGCACGATTTTTTATTATATATTTTACACTTTTTACAATAATTGTGTAAAAATATGTTATTATATTAATAGAAAGATAAATTGGTGGTAAAGTTATGAAAAAAATAATCATTCTCATACAAAACAATAACCTTATTTTTTCTTATAAACATAACCAAGCAGTTCGTGAGGACTTAATTAACACTAATATTATCAGTGATAGTGAACTTGTTTTTAGTGATGACTACATTCTTTCTAATAAAAAAATTGTAATTCCTTTTTTTAAAGAGCTTTGTGACATGAACTCTATTGATACTTTGGTTTTTCAAAATAGTAACATTGCTATTTTTATGATTGATTTATTTAAGAATTTTAAAATTAAAAAAGTTAAAATTAAAAAAGAAGAAAATGTTCCTTATTCCTTTTGTGAGTTATTAGTAAGTCTTAAATCCATTACTGAATTAGATTGCTACTCTATTGCTAATTTCATCTTAGAATATTTAGATAAGCATCATATTAAGGTGACTACCCACAGTGAAGTATTTTATATGTCACCTTTTATTCAAGAAAATGGGTTAAATGACTATTCTAAAATGTTTTATAAAAAGCAAATTAAAATTCATCATGAATTTAGTGAAGAAGACAAAACTGATTTTATTGCTTTTTTGAAAATAAATCGTTATTTAAGGGTTATTTCTTTCATGACTTATGAACGAGAAAATTTGGAGTTTTGTTTACAAGCTTTAAAGGATTACCGATTCAAAAATGTATTAATTGAACTATATGAAAATGTTTCTACACAAGAAGAAATTAATTATTTGAAACTTTTGAATAAAAAATATAAAAAAAACAAATTTGTGATTGACTTGGTATATTCTGATGAATATTTATCCAATAATATTATGAAACAAATTTGTCTTAATACTTTGCGATTATGTGGGATTATTTTAGTAGTTTTGTTAGTTGGAACTGTTTCCTATATCATGGCTAGCAATTATTTTGCCATGCAAGAAGTCACTTCTATTAATGATGTAGTTGCTGAAACAATCGAAAATACACAAGAAGAGGATATTCCCGATACTGATGAAGAGGAATATCCTATCAAAAATAAGTATATTGCTTCCTTATTGTCTATTAACCCAGATATTGTGGGGTATTTGAAAGTAAATAATACAAATATTGACTATCCAGTAGTACAGGCACAGGATAATCAGTATTATTTGAGAAGAAATTTATATCAAGAAAGCGATAATAATGGTTGGATTTATATGGATTATCGAAATTCTGATAAAATATTAAATGATAATACCATTATTTATGGCCATAACATGTATTACAGTGGAGTCATGTTTGGAACTTTACATCGTGCTTTAAATTCTTCTTGGTATACAAATCCTGAAAATTTAGTGATTCAATTTGATACAATGTATGAAACTATGTTTTGGCAAATTTATTCGATCTATACTATCCCTAAAACTAGTGACTATTTAAGGGTTTCTTTTAAATCAGATGAAGATAAGATGAATTATATTACCATGACAAAAAATCGTAGTATTACAGATTTTGGTATTGAAGTAACAAGCAATGACACTCTTCTTACTCTTTCTACCTGTACGGGAGATAATGAACGATTAGTTGTTCACGCTAAACTTCAAAAGAATACGGCATCATAAGTTCCAAATTTTTTTGGTATCTTTCTTCATTTGGATTTATTTCTATTGCTTTTTTTACATAATTGATGGCTTCTTCATAATGTCCAGTGTAAAAACTAGCAAGGGAAAATATATCGTAAAATGCATCATTCCAAGCAAATTCTTCATTGATATAGGATTTGCTTTTTTCTTTTATAGAACTTGCCTTTTGCATGATATTATATGCTTCTTCGTATCTTTCTTCTTTTAAATAGAGATTTGCAAGTTCAATATATCCTTCTCTTAAATATGGTGCTTCCTCTATTGCTCTTTGCCACCAATTCTCTGCTTCTTCTAAATACCCTTTGGCTTCGTATGCTCTACCTAAAAAACGCATAGATGCACATCTCTCATCTTTCCAGGTTGCATTTTTACATGCTAGGTGTTTATGTAAGGTTTCAATACATTTATCCCATTTTTGATAATACATGTATTCTCTTCCTAAATAATGAAGATTCCGATCATCGTCTGGTTCTTCTGCGACGCTAATTTCTAATAATGGTAGATAGGAACCTCTTGATTTTGTGGCATCAGGATAATGATTTAATGTGATAGGAACTTCAATTTCTTTTTCTTCTTTGTTAGACACTAAAATTTCATGAACAGGATGATGCCAATGATAATCGCTACGATTATGAATTTTATTTATCCAAAAATTTACACAAGGACGATTTTCTTCATCTAATTTCCAGTTAAAATTATAACGTGCTCTGGTAGGATTCTCTTTTACCCATTCTCTTTCTAGGATTTCTCTCCATCCTGGTTCAAATACTTCATCTAAGTCTGTACAGACGCAGATATCCGTATCTTTTGGTACATAGGATAATGATTCGTTTCTTGCTGTATCAAATCTCCAAGGATAAAAAACATGTTCATATACTTTTACTCCTAATTCTTTTAATTTTGCGACAGTGTTATCTTCTGAACCAGTATCTAATACAATGATTTCATCTGCCTCTTTCATAGAATTGACCCATCTAGATACGAATTTACTTTCGTTTTTGCTAATCGCATATACGACTACTTTTAATTTTTCCATAATACACCTCAACATAGTGTATGCCAAAAGAAAAAAACTTACACAAGGTAAGTTTTAATTAAATCCTATGTCGCATCCATTCGTAAATAATGTTTCGATTTCTGCATCTGTTGTTGGGAAGACACTTAAATTAAATGCCGTCGCAAGTTCAGTCGTATCAATGTCTTGCATTAAAGTAATTTGTAAACTTTGTGAATCAAAAGATGCAATACCAGTAACATTATTTAATGAATTTGTATTTTTATATTCTTGAACTGCTGTATTGTATGCAGCTTCATCTTCATAAGAGTATGTTACGATTTGTTTAGAATTATATAGATTTCCTGAAGCGTCAATTCCAAAACGGTAAGATGTTACTTCGTCTGCATTATCTTGGCAATAAAGGAATGACTGAGGAGCATTGGCATCTACGATGAGATTTGCTGTAATGTTAGAAGCATTTTCATATGCATCGCTGATGTTTATTTGTACTTGATAAGTTCCTTCTGCACTTGTATCTACAGGATTTTCAAATTCAAAAGTACATCCTGAAATCTCTTCATCAATTCCATATATAAAATCTTCAGGTGCTACCTCTTCGCCTGGAGCAACAATGACATCCATCGCTGTTGCAAATGGTGCATTGGTGTCCGTTACAGCAACGGTTTGTGAAGCAGTTGCAGTTCCACAAGTCACTGTATATTCATAAGAACCTACCGTTAAAGTATCTAAGTCTGTATCTACAGTACAAGAATTAATATCGTAATTTGTCACAGTTGCAAAATTTGAAGCAATTTCTTCCATAGAAGTACCTCTTTCTACTTCTGTTAATATAGGAGTTATTGTTACAGCTGTGGAAGTTGTTTTTTGTTTACTCAATACAAGTACATAATATAATCCGAACCCTACACCAGCAATTAAGACAACGATTAAAATAATCAATAATATTTTATTATTTCCTTTTTTCTTTTTCTTATTTTCCTCAGAAGGTATTTGAGGAGGTGTCGGAACTCCCATCATATCAATAGAATTGTTCATTGGCATTGCGCCTACTTGATTCATTCCCATTGGCTGAGGATTATTGTTTGGGTTTATTCCCATATCTTGGGTTGGCATGCCCATCCCATTCATATTATTATCCATATATGGATTTGGTTGACTATTTAAATTTGTTGTTTCGTTTAAAGGTGTAGACATTAATGGCTCTACCCCACTTGATGTAGAAGCTGTTGGTTCTGGAATCGGCTCTACTACTCCTTCTGGCTGTAAATTAATCGTCCCTGATGCATTTCCAACTGCTTGTGAACTCATATTTTCTACTGGTGGTGGGGTTGGCATTGCTATTCCTACATTTTCTGTTACTCCAATTTGCATTCCATTTGCATCACCCACTACAGATGATGGACCGACACTTGGTTGGCTTGGAGTCACTGGTGGCACTGGAACAGGTGATTCTTGCATTCCTGGTGAAACTGGAGCTTGTGGAACCGGGCTTGGTTGTTCTGGTGCCGGTGGTGTTACTGGTGGAATTGAATTTGGTGTCATTCCTCCAGTATTCATATTTGTTTGATTTGTATTATTTTGATTAAGATTATTATCCATACTATCCCTCTTATTCTATGTTTTTATTATACTAATTTTTTTTTAAAGATGCAACCCCTAAAAATAGTCACAAAAAAAGTGATTTTTCATCACTTTTATGCATTTCTTATTGTATCAATGTAATAGTTAATCTTACTAGCCCAAGTAGAACTTGCTGCATATTTTGTACCAATACTTTCTGGTGCAGTTAAGCCTTGACTAATATAATTTCTAGAAAGATTAGAAATCATCGCTTCAATTCCTTCTTCTAAAGTATTAAAGCTTGCATAACTACCACATCCACTACCTTTCATACCACCTACGTTATTACAAGATTGTACTAGATTACTGCAATTCCATTTACATCCTGTCTCATGTAAGGTAATGGCCACTGCTAAGTAAGGATCTACTCCATATTCAATAGAATATTTTGCGAAAGTACTACCATAGCCACTCAAGCTGCTACTCAAACTACGATCAAGCTTGCCTGATAATTCTTCCATTGTCATGCCATCATAGACAATGACAGGTGAAGAAGCTTTTAAGCTCACTATTTCAATTTCTTGTTTCACAATTGTGTCTACGTTGTTAATTTCTGGTGCTTTATTTAAGCTTTCACGTTGATTTTTCAACATCAATGCTTCAATAAAATTATTTCCCGTTGTAGTTAAGGTACTATCTAATGATAGTATTGTTAGTTTTTCAAGTCTTCCTGAAACAAGTTGTATCATACATATTACGATTATGGCCCCTAAAATAGCCTTAATCGAGGGTAACTTTTTCATTTTTCAAACCATCCTTCTCTTTCCGGAAAGCAACTACATTATACTACAGTATATTTTGATTTGTCAAATTTTTTACGTTTTTGATGCATACTTTTGTTCGCTTGAAGCTGTTTTTTCTACGGTTTTATCTAGTTTTTTTCAAGGTAAAAAAAATTTGATTTTTTTATTCAAAAAAGAGAAAAGTGATCAAAAATGCCGCAATAATTCCGACGGCATCGGCAAATAATCCTGCTGGCAGAGCATGGCGGGTTTTAGTCACTTTAATAGAGCCAAAATATAAGGCTAATACATAAATTGTTGTATCTGTACAGCCTTGTAGATTCGAGGCAAGTCTTCCCACAAAGGAGTCTGGCCCATACATTTCAAAGATATTATTCATAATTGCAAGCGATGCTGTACCAGAAATTGGTCTTACCATTGCCATAGGAAGAACACTGATAGGGATATCAAATGCTTGTAACAAAGGGGTAAAAAAGGAAAAAATATATTCTAAAAAGTGAGAACTTAAAAATAAATTAATGGCAAACACCATACCGATAACTGCTGGAGCGATTCGAAATGTAGTTACTAGACCTTCTTTTGCACCGACTAAAAAGGAATCATAAATATTCACTTTCTTTTTTACGCCATATATAATGATAAATAACACAAAGGCAGGAACAATAAAATTAGAAATATTGGTCATTTTTTCCTCCTTTTTATATAATCAAAAATTAAACCCGATACATTCGAACATAATGTGGCTAGTAAGCTTGTAATAATAATTTCAGTAGGGTTTGCACTTCCATACATCATACGCATCGCGATGACTGTGGTAGGAATTATAGTAACTCCACCAGTATTTAATATTAAAAACGTTACCATAGCTTCTGTAGCTGTATCTTTTTTGGGATTGTCCTCTTGTAAACACTCCATTGCTTTTAAGCCAAATGGTGTAGCTGCACTACCAAGACCTAGAGCATTTGCTGCAATATTACTAGCGATATATCCTAAGGCTGGGTGATCCTTAGGAAGACTTGGAAATAGTTTCGAAAGAAAAGGACGTACTAGTTTGGAAAATTTTTCTAATAAATTGGAATCTTCTGCGATCTTCATAATCCCTGTCCACAACACAAGTAATGGAAGCATCTCAGTGAGTAATTTAATTCCTCCTGTCCCGCCTTTTAAAATTTCGTTGTTTAATAGTTCAATATTACCGGTAGCTATCATAAATCCAGCCCCTATGATAATAAATAAGGCCCAAATATAACTTACCATCCGAACAACCACCTAAAGAATCTTGTAAAGAAGTTTTCTTTTTTTGTTGGTTCTAATTCTTTTTGATAAATTTTGGCTGAAGTTAATAACTCTTCGTTTAAGTAGACTTCTACTACTCCAACTTCTTCTGTTTCGGCATTATTCATTTTGTATTCGATTTTAATATTTTCTTTTTCTTCTTCTGTGAGCAAGGCATACAAATCATTTTCTATATAATATTTTTCCGGATTTTCTATATCGATGCTAAGGCTTTCTTTATCGACTAGTAAAACGCGTTCATAGTTCTCAAAAACGTTTTCACAAAGAGATTTGTGATCAGCAAAGTCATTGCCATCATTTAGTGTTACTACAATACAGGTTTTCTCATCTTTTTGTGATGCTGTTACTAATGTCCTTCTAGCTTTTTCTGTAAATCCTGTTTTACCTCCTATATTGTATTCATAAGTAGATAATAATTTGTTTTTGTTTTTCCAAACATAGGTTTTTCCTGTCGTTTTTGCAGTATATCTTTGGGTAGCAATGATTTCTCTAAAAGTCTCATTTTTTAAGGCATAACGCATTAACACGGCCATATCTTTTGCTGTTGAGGTATTGCCACTGCCATCACTTTCTTCTAGACCGTGATTATTTAGAAATTTTGTATTTGTCATACCGAGTTCATAGGCTTTTTGGTTCATTAACGCTACAAAGTCTTCCATACTTCCCGAAATATGATAAGCAATTTCTATCGCTGCATCATTTCCACTTCGGAGCATTAAGCCATAAAGTAAGTCTTTTAGAGTAATTTCTTCCTCTAAACTTAAATAAATGGCGCTTCCATAAGCCTTTAATACTTCCTCTCCTACTTTTCTTATGCTTGTTAAATCTCCTTTTTCTAGAGCAATGATGCAAGTCATAATTTTGGTAGTCGAGGCAATCAATTTTTCTTTTTCAGGATTTTTACTTGATAAAATTCTTCCTGTATCATAGTCCATTACAACGTATGATTCAGCACTTACTGCATGGGTTAATTTTGGAATGAATAGGAATATTAGAAACGCGAGAAGTATTTTTTTCACTAGTATCACCTATAGAAATCTATGAAAAAAAGAACTTTTTTAGTCCTCTTTGTTCTTAACCATATGAATTTTTAAATTTTCTATTTCTTCTATTCAATTTATTCTCAATTATTTATAAACTTAAAACATATGGGAGCTCCTTTGTGCCAGAACCAGATGTAATTTTAATATTTGAACTAAGATATGTAACAGGTACTACTGCCATATCTGTTTTAGAAACTGATCCTAGAGCATAATATATATGTC
>DVHP01000127.1 GCA_018711945.1 Candidatus Ventrenecus avicola | reverse complement strand
AAAAAAACGCATTTTTAAAATTTCATGCGTTTATCCTGGATTTTCTTTTTGTTGTGTCAGCACTCTTTTTAATTCTTGATATGGAACATTGTGAAGACTATTATAAGCAAGAGATGAGTTGATTTCTTTAAATATTTCTTCGTTTTGATAAAAGAGTTGATATTTTAGGATGTCTTCTAATTCTTCTTGCCAAACATGACACCAGCTTTCTATTTTTTTCAATATTGTAATGGAAATTCCTAGAAATAAACCATGTGACACAAGAAACCAAAGTAATTCATTTAAGCTAGAAACAGAATATGCTTTTGTGTAAATGGCATAGCCAAATCTTCCTAGTAATAAAGCGAGATTCGTGATTTCTAGTGTTCTAAAGATATGAAGATGATGGAGTAAAAAGTTTTTTTCGGAAGGGTTTAAGTCTTCTACTTGTTTTTTTATTTTTTCTTCTAAACATTCTATATTATGAGGATTATTTGGAATGGTATCATTTTCTTCACTTGCATATTTTAAAATCAATTCTTTTTCTGTTTCAATGTAAAATTTTAAATAAGATTTTTCATCTATCGTTGTTAATGTATGATCTAGCATAATACTCCCTCTTCTAAATGCATCTTAACATAAGATTTTAGGAATCGCAACGAAAAGTTTTTCATAAAATGAAATAAGGATGTGTGATGTATGTTTTTATTATCTTTACTGCAAAATATGTTGTTTTTTACAGGAAGTTATTCTAATAATGTCTTTCCTGAGCCGTTAAGTGAAAAGGAAGAAAAAGAATGTTTAAGAAAGCTACAAAGTGGTGATGAAGAAGCTAGAAATAAACTGATTGAACATAATTTAAGATTAGTCGCGCATATTGTGAAAAAGTTTGAAATTCATGATTATGATACGGATGATTTGATTAGTATTGGAACGATTGGCCTTATTAAAGGGGTTGATACTTATAATTTAGATAAAAATATCAAACTTACTACTTATATTGCAAAATGTATTCAGAATGAAATTTTAATGTATTTTCGAAGTGTAAAGGGAGAATCTAGTAAAAATATTAGTTTAAATGATTCGATTGGTTATGATAAGGATGGCAACGAGATTAGTCTGATTGAAGTAATTAAAGATAATGGTGAAGATTTTGCAAGTACTTTGCAAACGAAGGATGATTTGTTACTTGTCAATGAATATTTGCACTCTTTAAATCATCGAGAAAAGGAAATTATCGCGAAACGATATGGTCTTATGAATCAAAAAGAACAAACGCAGAAAGAAATTGCTGAAGAAATGAATATTTCTAGAAGTTATGTTTCCAGAATTGAAAAAAGAGCCCTAACGAAGATTTTAAAAGAGTTTATCAAAAATAAGAAACAACATTATTCTTAAGATTTTTTTGAAAGGCTGAGGGAAGGACCATGGTCTTTTTGACTTTCATAGTAATAACCGTTATAAATGCTTGTCATACCAAAGGGTTTTTGTAATTTTTTGTTTTCGGAAAATACATTTTCAATACTGCAGTTATGAAGATACATGTTCTCACCATAACGACCGACAAACACTCCAGTATTTTTATCTCCTTTTTGAATATAAGAATTCTCTACACTACAATTTTGAAAAAGAACCTCGCCAGTATAGCTCGCATAAGGACTAATGAAATGGGTACCTAAAAACGCTCCATTATAATCACTTTCACTTCTTACTATCACTTGATTCATATGAAAATCGCGAACCGTTAAGGATGCTGTGTTTGAAAGTTCCGAAATGATTCCTGGACCATCGATTATACAACTTTGAAAACTATGATTATTACCCAGTAATATTAAATTTCCTTGAAATTTTGCTAGAGAAACGCTTGGAATTATTTTATTTTGAATGTCTGTTTTTAATTTTGCAACAATGGTTCCTTTAGTAAAATCTTGAAGTTTTTGGAAATCTTCAGGAGAAGAAATAGGTATATAACGACTGTAGTATTTTACTTGTAAATTCGACTTTTTTAGTTTTGATCCGGATGGCAAGTATACATAGTAGTTTTGGGATACAACTTTTAAAAAATTAGGTATTACTAAATGATGGACTTGAGATAAGACAATATCGGTCATTAAATGCGCTGCAACATAATCTTTTTCGGTTGTATTTTTAATAAAACTCAAAAATTCTTCTTCCGTAGATATTTTTACTTCTTTTTGATACGAAATCTTTTTAAAATTCCATGCTTGGCCTTTTTTTATTTTTATTTTTTTGTTTTGGGTATGTTCAAAAATTGTCAAACAAGAGGAGGGATTTGAGGTATATACTTTCACGTAATATGGTGTTTCATCCTCTAAAAAAGTTACGTCTATTTGGCCTTTAAATCGTTGAAGATCTAGCGCATCTATCGTAAAGCTTTTCGGAAGTTTCCCTATTTTCACTTCGATCATGGAACTGCCATTTAACATTTTTCTTAAAGTTTCAAAATCACTTAATTTTGTAATCATTACTTGTCTCATTTTCTCACCTGCTTCTAGAGTAATACTTTTTTTAGAGTTTTGCAGAACAAAAAGGAATTCAATAGAAAATAAATTTTCTATTTCT
>DVHP01000126.1 GCA_018711945.1 Candidatus Ventrenecus avicola | reverse complement strand
AGAAATAGAAAATTTATTTTCTATTGAATTCCTTTTTGTTCTGTAAATAAAGGAATGGCCTTAGATGATCATGGTGTCACATCTTCAGATTGCCTTAAGCCTGTTATTAATATTCGAAGTGATGTTACTGTATTGGGTGATGGAACCATCGAAAATCCATATACTTTTTCTTAAATATGATGGCAGAAGATAATTTCTTCTGTTTTTAATTGGCATTTTAAGGTATAATAAACATAAGAAGGGAATTTTTCATATGAGATTAGAAGTTACAACTACAAATATTTTACTCATGATCGGAGCTACATTTTTATTTAGTTTAATTTTAGTTCCTATTTTTAAAAGAGTTGCTTTTCATATTGGAGCGCTTGATTATCCTAATCAAAGACGACTTAATAAAGTGCCGATGCCAACCATTGGAGGACTTGCTGTTTTCTTTTCGTTTCTGTTAGGTTATATGATTTTTGGTAGAGGGACTACGGAAATGATTTCTATTTTAATTGCTAGCTTTGTTATTTTAATGGTGGGACTGATTGACGATATTAAACCTATTAGTGCCAAGTATCAGTTTCTTGGACAAACAATTGCTGTTTTAATCATTATGTTATATGGGCATATTACGATTGATAATTTAACAATTTTAGGACATACTTTTGTGTTTGATGCTCCTTGGAATTATATTGTTACTTTGATATTTATGCTGGGTATTATTAATGCAATTGATTTATCTGATGGTATGGATGGTTTGAGTAGTGGTATTTCTATTATTTATTTTATTACCATTGTAGTTATAGCGTCTATTATTGGTGGTGGTAAACTTGGTAATATGGATACGACGATAGCTATTTTAATGATTGGTTCTTTATTGGGCTTTTTAGTTTATAATTTTCCACCAGCCAAGATATACATAGGGGATTCTGGAAGTAACTTTATGGGACTTATGGTTGCAACAACTGCTTTGTATGGATTTAAGCTTGCGACTTTTACTTCTCTTTTAATTCCACTTGCTATTTTAGCGACTCCTATTATTGATGTATTATTCTCTATTATTCGAAGAGGACTTAAGAAAAAGAATCCTTTCACTACTCCTGATAAAGAACATTTACATCATCAATTATTAAAAATGAAATTTTCTACTAGAGTTTCTTTAATTATTATTTATATTATCAATTTATTGTTTGCAGGTGTATCTATTTTGTATGCATTGGGAGAGATTAGATATGCAATTATTTTATATGTAGCTTTAATGGTAGTATTTTTGTTTATAGTTCTTAAAACGGATATCTTATTTCCAAAGCGTAAGGAGAAGTAGTTATGGTGAATATGTTGAAAGATAAAAAGAAAATACGTGAAATTGTTAGTTATCTTATATTTGGAGTACTTACTACAGTTGTAAGTTTGGTTTTATATTATGGACTTGTTTATACCATTTTAAATCCAGAAGTCGCATGGCAATTACAACTTGCTAATATTATTAGTTGGATTGGTAGTGTGTTGTTTGCTTATGTTACAAATCGTAAGTTTGTATTTCATAGTACTAATCAGAATAAACTGAAGGAAGCTGGATCTTTCTTTGGGGCTAGAATCATTACTTTAGTTATGGATATGGCTATCATGTTTTTGGGAGTTACTTTATGGCATTTCAATGATAAAATCGTGAAACTTGCTAGTCAGGCGATCGTTATCGTGGCTAATTATGTATTTAGTAAATTGTTTGTATTTCGTGAAAAACAAAAAGAAAAAAAAAGTAAAAAAAAACACGATTCTAGATTGATAGTCTTTCTTATTTGTTTATTACCTATCTTTGATGTTTGCAGTTATTTTTTAGGTGGACAAGATCTTTTTTCTTATATTTTTTTAGGGTATAAAGCATTGTTATTCATTTACTTTTTTGTTCTTTTGATTGTCCGTAAAAAACATGTTGGAACGCTTAGTCTTTTTTTGCTGGGAATTACTGTATTAGCTTTATTTTCCTATGCAAAAGGTTTTGATGTTTTTAGAGAATGCAGTTTTCTCGTTAGTGTTTTTGCTCTTTTCTTTTCTATTCTTTATTTTAAAGAATATCCAAATCGATATCTTAATTCTTATTTTATCATGTGTTTGTTTTTTTCCTATTTCTTAATTTTTAGTGTTCTTTTGAAATTTTCTCCTTTGGAATCAGTTCGTTTTTATGTGGTTAAAAACACAGTGATTGGAATTCTTAGTTTATTACTACCAATTACTTATAAAACATTAATTGATCATAATAATTATTTTACAAAAATTGTTGGAATGCTTTTGATATTTTTAGGTATTTATTTATGGAAATCAGTAATTCTTGCAATGGTTCTTGTATTTAGTATTATCTTTTTTCTTCTTTATAACCGTAAAAAACGGAAGGAAGAAGGAATGTTTGCCATTTTGTTTTTCATTGTTAGTTTGATTCTTGCTGGTGGTCTTCTTTATTCTAAGAATGATGGATTTTCTACCTCGATAGTTGTGGATCTATATCAAAATAAAATTTCTCATATTCAAGAAGGATTTTCTGTTTTTGAATCGGTTAATTTGGAAGAACAAATTTTTGGCATTGCTAGTATGAGTGAGATATCTTTTGTTTCTACTGGTGTTTCCTTTGTGGATATTTTTTATCTGCTAGGTTATTTTGGTATAGGGGTTTATGCTTTATTATTTCTTATTCTTTTATGTAAAATGAAACATACTGTTCTTAGTTTTTTTGTTTTGTTTCTTGCGATTGCTCTATCTATTTTATCCGGGCATATATTTACAAGTTTTTCAATAGGTGTTTTACTTGGCGTTGTGATGAATGCAGGTACTTTGAAGGAAAAAAGAAGAATTTTGTTAGTTTCTAATATGTATCCTTCTAAGAGATATAAACATTATGGGTCATTTGTTAAGAATTCAAAAGAGCAATTGGAAAGCAATGGATTTCAAGTTGATATAGCGGTTAAGAAAAAGAAAGTACTTTTTATATTTAAATTTGTTGATTATATTTGTTTTTATATCAGTGCAATTTTTCAAAGTTTTTTAAAGTCTTATGATTATTATTATGTTCATTATATTTCGCATTCTGGGTTAGCAGTGTTGCCTGCTAAGGCAGTTAGTCCAAAAACCATTCTTGTTTGTAATGCCCATGGCAATGATGTAGTTGTGGACTTAGAAGATGAAATGGTGAATGTAAAACGTAGTAAGTTTGTTTTAAAATATACCAATCATGTTATTGTTCCGTCTTTTTACTTTAAAGATGTCATTATTCATGATTATGGATATCCTGAAAATCAAGTTACTGTTTATCCATCTGGTGGTGTGAATACTCATGTTTTTCATGAAATGAGTCAAGATGCTTGCAGAGAAGAGCTAGGTTTAGATAAGAAAACTACTTATATTGGCATGGTATCTCGTATTGAAAAGAATAAGGGCTATGATACTTTATTAGATGCGATTAATCTTTTAAAAAAGGAACCTTTTATGAAACACACGAAGTTGATTGTAATCGGGACTGGAGAAGAGCAAAGTGAATTTCATTCTTTGATAGATAAGTATCATTTGAAAGATTTTGTTATTCAAAAAGATTTTGTTTATCAGACAGAGTTAGTGAAATATTATAATGCCTTTGATGTGATGATTTTTCCAACAAAGCGTAAAAGTGAGTCTTTAGGGCTTGTTGGATTAGAAGCAATGGCATGTAAGACACCTCTTATTGCGTGTAATTTGTATGGACCTAGAGAATATGCTGTTGATGGTGAAAATTCTCTTACTTATCAAGATATCAAAGATGGGAAAGAACTGGCTAAAAAAATAAAAGAATTTTTCCATATGAAGGAAATTGAGAAACAAAAATTAATTGACAATGCGTTTGAAACAGCTCAAAAATATGATGTTTTAAAGTCAAATGATATATTAAAAGATGTTTTTCAATAAAAAAATTAGAAAGAGTTTCTTTTTTCTAGTTTTTATTTACTCTTTTTTTTTGTATAATAATACCTAGGAAAGGAATTTCTTATGAAAACAGGAATAGTCATACTAAATTATAATGATTATGAAAATACGATTAAAATGGTTCATCAAATTAAAGATTATAAGTGTCTTTCTAAGATTGTTATAGTAGATAATCATAGTAGTGATGAGTCTGTAGAAAAAATTAAGCCCCTTACTAACAAAAGAATTGTATTATTAGAGTCTAAAGATAATAAGGGATATGCTTCTGGAAATAATTTAGGACTTAAATATTTGGAAAAAGAAACGGAATGTGAACTGGCTATCATTTCGAATCCAGATGTAGAAGTTGAAGAAAGTGTGATAGAAGAACTTATTTTAGATATGAAAAAAAATGAGGATATCTCTTTTTTAGGACCAAAGATTTTGGAGTATGGTCGCATTACGAAAGGCTGGAAATTGCCAAGTTATTTTGTGGAATTATTATCGACTGTGAATTTCTTTAATCGTTTTAGTTATAAATTTCAAAAATATCCTGATGATTATTATCAAGAAAGGCTTTGTAAAGTAGAAGTATTACATGGTTGTTTCTTTATGACAAGACTTAAAGATTTTAAAAAGATTGGTTATTTTGATCCGAATACATTTTTGTATTATGAAGAAAATATTATTGGACATAAAGCGAAAGATAAAGGTCTTTTTAGTTATGTGGATACAACTTTAAGTGTTAATCATTTGGGGAGTAAGACAGTTCAAAAAAATTTGCGAAAGGTTCGTAAATACAAAGCTATCAAGAAAAGTATGTTTTATTATGAGAAAGAATACAATCATTTAAATCCGATTGGAATGTTTTTCTTGAAAGTCATTTATTATATTAGTTTGTTTTTTGCTTATTTAACATTTTGGATTTGAGGTGACATTTTTTGAAAAAGCATATTTTTATTGTAGGTGCAAGAGGTTATAAGTTTAATTATGGTGGATGGGAAACTTTTGTAACAAATTTAATTTTAAATAATGAGGATGAAAGTTTTTCTTTTTATGTGCCACATCTTACTTATGAGAAAGAGAAGCATTTGCAAAGTGAGCAAATTGATGGAATTACTAGAACATATATTTATACTCCAGAAAAGGGATTTGCTACAATGTTTTTGTTTACGATAAAATCTTTGAACTATGTTCGAAAATATATTAAAAAACATCATTTAAAGAATACGGTTGTTTTAATTTTAGGATGCAAAGTTGGACCAATCTTACCTTTCTGGACTTGGAGGCTAAGAAATACGAAATTTATTATTAATCCGGATGGTTTAGAATGGCAAAGAGATAAATGGGCTTGGTGGATTAAACAATGTTTTAAATTAAGTGAATTTACCTCTATGCTATTTTGTGATTATTGTGTGTGTGATTCGAAATCTATTCAAAGTTATGTAGATAAGAAATATCATTTTTTGCATATTCCTACTTCTTATATTGCTTTTGGTGCTTATGAAAACGGGAAGCCAAAGAAAAATGAAATTGTTAAGAAGCTTTGGAAAGAGTATGATATTAAAGATCATGAGTATTACTTAATTGTTGGTCGTTTTGTTCCAGAAAATAATTATGAGACGATGATTAAGGAATTTATGAAAACGAAAACGAAAAAAGATTTAGTGATTATTTGTAATTTAGAAAAAAATAAGTTCTATGAACATTTACAAGAAGAAACAAATTTCGAAAAGGATAAACGAATTAAATTTATAGGGTCTTTATATGACAGTGAGGCTTTGCTTTATTTTAGACAGCATGCTTTTGGTTATTTACATGGACATTCTGCTGGAGGTACCAATCCTTCTTTATTAGAAGCATTAAGTAATACTGAGTTAAATATTTTGTATGATGTTTGTTATAATAGAGAAGTTGGGGAAGATGCATGTTTTTATTACACGAAGGAGCCTAATAATTTAAAGAAAGTCATTGAAAAAGTGGAACATCTTTCCCAGAAAAAAATAGATGAGCTTGGCAAAAAAGCTAAACAAAGAATTCATGATGCTTATACTTGGGATAGTATTGTTACTAAGTATGAGGAAGTATTTGATAAATTGTTGGAAGAAAAATAGTTCTTTATTTCGATTTATAAAAAAGAAACTAATCTCTTGAAGTAGTTTCTTTTTGTTAGTCTTTAATTTTACAATTTTTCCAGTTGAATGGAAAAAGTCTGAGTTTTTAAAAGTTTTTCCAATTCAACAAAAAAACTTTTTAATTATGATTTTGATATATTGTTGCTATTTCTTTTAGATTGTCAAAGTAAATAATATATTCTGTGATAACAATGTCATCTAATTTTTCTTCTTTTTGAGAAATTTTTTTGCCACCAAATTTCTCGTAAAACTTTATTGCATTATTACCTTTTAAGACGTTTACAATCATCGAATTAAAACCTAAATTGATACATTCTTCTATTCCTTTTAAAAAGAGCTGTTTTCCTATTCCTAAGCCTTGATATTCTTTTAATACATAGACGGAAGTAATTTCTCCGGAATTTAAAAAATTTTCGTTTCGTGAATAAGCATAGGTCATTTCACCTATAACTTGATTATCTACTGTGGCAACATAGATGTTGTTATTCTCTTGGATATCTTTTATAGTTCTAGTAATTCTTGTAGACATTGAAAGCTTTCTTTTTTCTAAAATTTTATCCGGAATTAAACCTTTGTAAGTTGTTAACCATGTCGCAGTATTTACTTTTACAAAATCTTCGGCATCTTCTATTGTTGCTTTTCTAATTGTAATATTCATATTGATCACCTTTTTTCTTGAAATCATTATAACAAGATCTGACTATGATTTGTGTAAAAATTTTCTTGCATTCCACTTATGTTTGTGTTACTATTTATTTGACTTTTTTATTTAAGAACACATTTTTATATTTTTACTAGATGGGTCTCGATTTAATCGGGTTTTTTTGCGTTTTCAATAAAGAAGGAGGTATTGATGAAAAAAGAAGAATTTGATAGCGAAAAAAAGCATTTGAGTGAAGTTTGTGAGGTTTTAAATAACAAGATTAATGAAATGAGTGAAGGAATTTATTCTACAGATAAGAGCCTTCAAGAATTCCGACGTTATATGTGGGAAAATAAGGGAGATATGGATGTTCAAGAGTTAAATAGTGTGCGTTCTACTAGTGAACAAGAAGCTAAGTTACTTTTGGATAAACAAAAATATTTTCAAAAATTAATTCGTATTCAACCTAGTCCTTATTTTGCGTCTATCCTTTATCAGGGAGAAGATGAAAATATCCGGAAAATCTATATTGGAATGACATATTTAAAAAAAGATGAAGTGGATAACTATATTACAGATTGGCGGGCACCAATTAGTAGTTTGTTTTATGATTATGAGGTTGGGGCTTGTTCTTTTGAGGCACCAGAAGGAATGGTACAGGGAGAATTGTTACAAAAAAGACAATATAAAATTGAACATCAAGAGTTAATTCATTTGTTTGATAATTCTTTAAATATTAACGATGATGTTTTACAGGCAGTATTAGCAGAGAACTCCAATGAAAAAATGAAGAATATTGTCAATACTATTCAACAAGAGCAAAATCAAGTGATCCGAAATGTTAGAGACCGTAATTTAATTGTTCAAGGAATTGCGGGTTCAGGAAAAACAAGTGTTGCTTTACATAGAATTGCTTTTCTGCTTTATAAAATTCCTAACTTAACTAGTGAGAAGATTTTGATATTTTCTCCTAACCAAATATTTACAGATTATATTTCTAATGTTTTGCCAGAGTTAGGTGAGGAAAATACTGTGCAAACAACATTTCATGATTATCTACATAAAATTATTCGTGAGTATAAAGAAGTGGAAACTTTTGTTCATTTTCTATCTAAGTATTATCAAAATAGTAATATTGATTATGAAACAATTAAGATAAAGCAAAGTAAGGAAATTATTTCTGATATAGAGGCATTTGTATGGGATTTTACAAAAAAAGCAAGATTTCAACATGGGTTTGTTGAAAATCATGTATTTGAGTATCAACCTGCTACGCTCAATCATCTTTTTCATGAACGATATAACACGTTACCTTTTTTTGAGAGAATTGAAGCGATGGCTTTAAAGTTTAGTGAGAATAATTATCGTGGTAGTAAGAAAAAACTTGGCACATATCGTAAGCTTTTACTTGAAAGTTTAGGGGTTCCTAAAGACTATCGATTATTACTTATAGAGTTTTATCGTAGTGAATATTTTAAGGGACGTTTTACGGAAGAAGATGCAAAGAGGCTTAAAAGTAATAAATTTATCACTTATGAAGATGCTTTAGTATTGGTTTATTTAAAAGGTCTTTTTGAAGGATTTTTGTATGATAAGTATATGGAGCAAGTTGTGATTGATGAGGCACAAGACTATAATTTCTTGCAATATAAGATTTTATCTAAGATTTTTAAACGAGCTTCTTTTACGATTTTAGGGGATGTGAACCAGAATATTAATCCATATTATCATTATGAGAGTTTAGAGGAACTCGGTGAACTTTGGGAAAGTAAATATATTAGTCTTACTAAGACGTATCGTTCTAGTGAAGAAATTATTTCTTATACCAATCATATTTTAGGACTCTCACACGTTAGTGCTATTCGAAAAGAAAATAAAGAGCCTGTTGTTATACATTCTGCATGTGATATGGATAGTGATGTTTCTTGGTTGCAAGAAAAGTATAAAAACTTGGCAATTATTACTAAGAATGAGGAGACTTCTAGTAGGGTGTATGAACTTTTAAAAGATAAGTATCCTGTTTCTCTTGTTTCTTTCGATACTAAGGAATTTAATAAAGATTTACTTATTCTTCCAGCTTATCTTGCTAAGGGATTAGAGTTTGATAGTGTTATTGTTTATCAAGATCAAGAGTCTTATTATACCAAAGAAGATGACCATTTATTTTATGTGGCTTGTACTAGAGCTCAACATAAGTTAGTAGTATATGAATATTAACTTACTTTTTTCTTTCTTTTTGTTACAATGGGTTTAGCAGTAGTGATTTGGTGAAAACCTAACTTTTACGAGTCGTAAAAGAATCGATTTACATGAAATCATAGAAATTGTATCTTTGCGAAAAGGACTACACTATGCCAAGGCATAGAGCGCTAACGCTTATCAGTCCGTTTCTTAATCTACAATTATCTTTAGTACTGCTTAGAAGAGACCAACTATAATGTGTCAATAGAAAATTTTATTTTTTGCTTTATTCCTTTTTGTTCTACTAGGTATTCTGATGATTTAACTTTTTCTGGAGATTTTAAGGTACGAGAAGTGATTTCTTTTGTCTCTAAGCTTTAAAAAAAGCAAGCCCCAATTAATTATCGTAAAAGTAAGAAGAAATCTATGAGTATCTTGCTTGTGAAAAGAGATGACTATCCTTTTAAAGATATGTGGTGTTTACCGGGTGGATTTCTTAGAATGGACGAGGAATTAGAGGACGCACCAAAAAGAATTTTGGCAACAGAAACAAATTTACGAGACATTTATTTAGAACAGTTATATACGTTTGGTGGTGTTCATCGTGATCCACGGATGCGAGTGGTGTCTGCTTCTTATATTGCTTTAATTGATAAAAATAAGTTGCCTGAGAAAATTCATAAAAATGCAAAGTGGTTTGATGTTGATTATGTAGAAGAGCATGATCTTGTGAAAGTGTATCTATCTAGTGATGAAGAAAATTTTTCTTTTGAGATTAAGAAAATTTTGCAAGAAAAAACAACGGATCGTTACCGTTTTGAAATTGTTTCGAATGATGCTTTAGCATTTGATCATCCACTTATCATTTGGAGTGGAATTGAAAGACTTAAGAATAAGATTAGTTATACGGATATTGTCTTTAATATGATGCCAGAGTATTTTACACTTGGAGAACTTCAAAAAGTTTATGACGTGATTTTGCATAAGAAACTGCTTGACCCTGCTTTTCGTAGAATTATTGCTGATAAAGTAGAAAAAACAGAATTTATGGAAACTGGGGCAGGCCATAGACCATCTTATTTGTATCGTTATAAGAAGTGATAGAAGGTAGTTTTGTTTTTTAAAAGGATGCTGGTGGAAGACTCGTTGAGGGAGTTCTTGTATAATAAAAAGATACTTCCTCTTTTCTTTTTACTCTTTCTATTAAGGCTAAGTCTTTGTAGTATTTTAAAAGTGCTATGTCTGTTTCAAAATTTTTGCCATATTTGTAATTTATTTTTTCTATTCTTTTTATTCCTTTTGTTAGTAGTTTGGTGAATTCTTCGCTTATCAGAGTTTGTCTATATTTTTCTATTAGTTCTTGAGGTGGGGTCCATTTTAAAGTTGTTTTTACATAATAGATTTTTGATAATAAGGCAAGTGTCTGCAACCAAGTTAAATTTTCGTAATTTTGTAAGTAAGTAACTGTTCTATATCCTGTTCCACATCCAAAGCAATATAACACGCCTTGGGATTCACATATACTTAATGAGGGAGTTTTTTCGCAGTGAAATGGACAAAGAAATTTGAATCGATCGATAGAATTTAGATCGCCCATTGGATGCTTATTGTTTGTAAATACTAAATGGGTAATAGAAGCCGTATCTGATAAAAAGTTATCAAGCATTTTAGTATATGGTGGTATTTCATGATAACAATAACAATAACAATATTTTTCGTAATAACTGAGTAGGTTTGAGAAATCTAGGATTAATTTCTCTATTTTTTTATTATAGTCTTCTTTATAGTTTTCTTCTAAACTTAGGTTGGCAGCAGCTTTTAGAGTGTTTAATTGTGCTAGAATTCTTTTAAAATTTTTTTCTTCATTTGTTAAACCATTATAATTCCATTCAAGGTAATAGTTTGTTAATTCTTGTTCATAGTAACCTAAAATGTCATATTCATCAAATGTTTTCATGGTGCCTCCCAATATGGGTATTATTTTATTATAAATGCCTTATTTAGTAAAGATTAAATCTTATAAAAATTGATATTATTTTTCATATTTGTTATACTATTAATGAAATTTTGGAGGTAATTATGAAACGAGTTGTACAATTTATTAAACGACATCGTGTAGAGGTTATTTTTTTTACATTTTTTGTTTT
>DVHP01000125.1 GCA_018711945.1 Candidatus Ventrenecus avicola | reverse complement strand
AAACAAATTTTTATTTTCAAACTTTTTCATAAAACTTGTTAAAAATTGCTTGACTTATATATAGTTGTCTAATATATTGTATGAAACTGCTCATTTTTTAGAATACTAAGAATAGGTGATTTTATGAAATTACGACTTTTTATCATTGTTTGTTTTTTGACATTTGCTGGTGTATTATACAATATTAATGTAAATGGTCACGAATATTATACTGTAAAATATCAAGAAAAAATGGAAAGAATTGTGTATGGCGCTTCTGCTGTAAGAGGGCGTATTTTAGACCGGAATGGCAAAGTATTAGTGGATAATGTTGGTGTGTTAAATATAACATATCATAAACCAGTATCAACTACGATCGAAGAAGAATTAAAAATTGCTTCTTTATTAAAAGAATATGTCGGAGAAGTAAGTCTATCCGAAACGGCATTAAAAAATTACTACTTAGCAACCCATAACAATGGCTATGACTTAATTACCGAAGAAGAATGGACATTATGGGATGAAAGAAAATTAGATAATGACGGTATTAAAGCTTTAAAATGGGAAAGAATTACCGAAGAGATGATAACATACTCCGAAGAAGAACAAAAAATAATTCATTTATTTACTTTAATGAATGATGGCTATGCCTATCAAGATAAAACGCTGCTTAGTGACGTATCCGATGAAGTAGTCGCGAGCATTACAAGCTTAAATATACCATCACTAAGTACGACAATTACTTCAAAAAGAGTCTATCCTTATGGTGAAACATTAAAAAGTATTTTTGGTACGATTGGAAGCATTCCTAAAGAATCAAAAGAAAAATATTTGAGCGATGGCTATGCCCTAAGTGATATCGTAGGAACCAGTGGTTTAGAACAAGAATATGAAGAACTTTTAAAAGGGACAAAAGCCAAATATATCATTAATTCAGATAATACTTTAACGTTATTAGAAAGTGAAACACCTGGGAATGATATTACTTTAAATATTGATATCGATATCCAACTAGAATTAGAGAGTATCTTAAAAGAAGAAATGACTTTAGCAAGTGCAAAAAAAAGCACCAAATACTTTCATGACTCTTATGCAATGTTAGGCGATCCAAAAACCGGAGGAATTATCGCTTTAGCTGGATTAAGAAGATTAGATAACGGAGAATTTAGTGATATTACCATTACGGCGTTTACTTCATCTTTCGCAATGGGAAGTGTTGTAAAAGGCGCATCAAATACAGTGGGGTACAAAACAGGTGCAATTACAGTAGGAAAAAAACTAAGAGATTCCTGCGTAAAACTCTATAGCCAACCATCAAAGTGCTCTTATAAAAGGCTAGGGTATGTTGATGATATCACGGCTCTAAAAACGTCTTCGAACTATTTTCAATTTATCACAGCCATCGCGTCCACAGGTCAAACATACAAATATAATATGACGTTCAATGTGACCGAAGAAAACTTTAAAACATATCGTGATGTCTTTTCTTCGTACGGCTTGGGCACCAAAACAGGAATTGATTATCCCATTGAACAAACAGGCATAAAAGGAACAAAAATAGCGGGAGATTTACTTCTTAACTTTACGATTGGCCAGTACGACACATATACTCCAATTAGTTTATTACAATACATTAATACCATTGCAAACTATGGAAATAGATATGCTCTTCGCCTAAAAAAAGAAAACTATAACTCATTTATGGGCCAAGTAGATTTAGAAGACAAATACTTTGATAGAATCACTACTGGACTGTATCAAGTGTTTCATGGTGGAACGGCATCTTCTTATATTGCCAAAAACTTAAATGCAGTAGGAAAAACAGGAACAAGCGAAACCTTCTATGATAGTGACCAAGATGGAGTAGTGGACACCGAAGTCATAAATTCCACTTTAGTATTTTACTATCCAAAGGAAGACCCAACATATTCTATGGCCATCGTTGCGCCATATTTAACAGACAGTACAACCTATACCTACCCATTTACCAAAAATGTTAGTAAAAAAATGACGACATACTTAAGCACGAAACAAGAATAAAAAAACTTGCTTTCTTTATAACTGTATTGCCAAAATTTTCATAAAAAATATGGTAGAGTAGTCATCATAAATTGAATTTCTATTGACTTTGATAGAAAAAAGTAATAAACGTTACTCAACAAAAATACCTTATGAATTTTCTATTAATTAGCGCGATTTATCTTAATTATAAATTAAAATTTACAAACTTTTTTATTGTATACCAATCATATGTTTGCTATAATGATATCAGATATATCTGAAATTCAGGTGCTTTCCCTTTCTTTCTAAAATTATTAAAAAATAGAAAGGGGATGGTGTTATGCGAAAAAATGAAAAATTTTTACACCGTATTATACACCAATTATTGTTAGTAATATTTATATTGCTAGCTATTATTATCTTAAAATAATAATAAAATAATAAAAGCACCTTCATCAGCATTTGTCTGAGTCGGGTGCCCACCAATTTTTATGGGAAGCATCTGATAGCAACTTCAGATATATCCCTTTTTATTTTATGAAGTAACTTCATCTATATACATGATAACATAATTTTTTCTTTTTTTCAACCGATTTT
>DVHP01000124.1 GCA_018711945.1 Candidatus Ventrenecus avicola | reverse complement strand
TACCATACCACCCACTCTTTTGGTAGGAGAGTTCGGATCGGCATATTCTGGATACTTTTCTTCTAAGGTTTCTAATTCTCTTAAATAACTATCAAATTCTTGGTCTGTAATTGTTGGATTATCTAGCACATAATAATTGTAATTTGCTTCTTCTAAAATGTTTGCTAGTTCTTCCATTCTTTGTTTTATTTCTTCCATGAAATCACTCCCATAATTTTTGTGGATAAATTCCTTTTTCTTTTAATTGTTCTAATTCTTTTTTGACGATTTCTAAATCGCTTATATACGTCATACCGAGCCATTGTGAGGTGGTTTTTTCGCATAAAATTGTAATTTTATTGTTTCTTAAATTTTCTTCTAAACAGTCTGGTAGCAATGCTTCTTTTTTTATTAAATCTTCTTCTGGCATTTTGAAAAAGTTTGTAAAATATTCTTCTAGTAGCCTATAAATATCATGCTGAAAAGCAAACATATTCATGGAAACAGGGTCTTCTTTTTGGACCTTGAGAGGCTTTCTACCATCTAGTGGGGTAGCAATAAGCTCTCCATCTTTTTGTTCAATATTACTTTCGATAATTGTTTTTACTAAGTTATCCTCTAAAAATAGTACTCCTCTTTTTACTGAACCATTTTCACTCATTGTACTACCTAATGGATAGGCAATAGATGCATATGTATATGGTGAGGTGTTTTTCATTAAAAATTCATACGCTTTTTTGAGTGCATCAAAGCCATAAAAATCGTCTGCATTGATTACTGCGAACGGTCCATCTACATAGGGTTTTGTACAAAGAATGGCTTGAACTGTTCCCCAAGGTTTTTCTCGTTTTTTTATGTCAAAGTCACTAGGAATATCTTCTAGGCGTTGAAACGCATATTCAACTTTGATTTGTTTTTTTAGGCGACTACCTATAGTACTTTCAAACAGATTTAAATTTTCTTCTTTAATGACAAATACTACTTTTGTAAACCCTGCTTTTTTGGCATCATAAACAGAATAATCAATGATAAAGTTTTTTTCTTCATCCACTGGTGTTATTTGTTTTAACCCTCCAAAGCGACTACCCATTCCGGCAGCCATGACTACTAACGTACATTCTTTCATACTTTCCTCCATCTACCTTTTTCTATTTTTTATTTTACACTTTTTTAATGCTTTTATGATTTTTCATTAGTTTTCTAATTCCATATTGTTTTGAAAACGCGATTGTTACAAGGGAAGCATCTACTCCAACGACAACTCCACGACCATAAATAGTATGCATTACGACATCGCCGACATTATATGACACGTCTTCTTCGCTATACATGCTTTCTTTATTAAATGTTTTTTCGCTTTGCATTTCTTTATTGTCGCTTTCTAGTAGGTCTGAGTCAATTTCTTTAATAAAACGACTCATTGGATTTCTGTTTGTTCTTCCATACATCATTCTGGAACGTGCACAAGTTAAATATAGTTTTTCTTCTGCTCTTGTAATTCCAACGTAGCAAAGTCTTCTTTCTTCTTCTAATCCACCTTCTTCGGTAAAGCTATTTTGATGAGGAAATATTCCTTCTTCCATACCGACTAAGAATACTACGGGAAACTCTAATCCTTTCGCACTATGAAGGGTCATAAGGGTTACAACATCATCGTCATTTTTATGTTCGGAAATATCAGCAATTAAACTTATCTCTTCTAAGAAATCTCCTAAGTCTACACTTCCTGTTGTCTCTTCATAAGTCGCTGTGATACTTTTGAATTCCATTAAGTTATCTAGACGAAGTTCGCTTTCTAAAGATGGATCTGTTTCTAATTCTTTTTTCATTCCCGATTTTTCTAGAACACAGTCAACAAGTTCGGTTAATGATAAAGATTCGCTTTCTTTTTTGATATCTAGAATTAGGTTTTTAAATTCTAATTCTTTCCCACTTGTAATTGCATCAAACATGCTTTTGTTTTCTTCTATAGATTTTTGTTCTAGTTTGTTTACTGACGTTGGTCCAATTCCTCTTTTTGGTACGTTTATTACTCTTCTTAAGGAAATATCATCGTTTTGATTTAGTATTAATCTTAGGTAACATATTAAGTCTTTAATTTCTTTTCTAGAATAGAAATAGTAACTTCCTACCACTTTGTATGGAATATTTGCTTTTAAAAATTGTTCTTCTATGACACGAGATTGGGCGTTTGTTCGATAAAAGATTGCAATATCTCTTTTTTTATATCCTTGTTCTAATAGTTTTTTTATTTCTTCTATTACTAGTGAGATTTCGTGTTTTTCGTCATAACCAACCATGAACTTTGTTTTCACACCGTCGCCATGATGACTTCTCAAGTTTTTTTCTTTTCGTTCTTTGTTGTTTTTAATGACACTATTGGCGGCATCCAAAATCATTTTAGTACTACGATAATTATCTTCTAGAGGAATTACTACTGTGTTTGGATAGTCTCTTTCGAAATTTAAAATATTTTTGTAATTCGCTCCTCTAAATTGATAGATGGATTGGTCAGGGTCGCCGACGACAAATAGGTTCTGATATTTTTTAGATAATAGTTTTACTAGCTTATATTGTACTTCGTTGGTATCTTGATATTCGTCAATTAGGATATATTGATATTTGTTTTGATAGAACTCTAGAATGTCTGGATGATTTTGGAATAACAATACAGGAATTCTTAATAAATCATCAAAATCTACAGAGTTATTCTTTTTTAGTTTTATATTGTATTCTTTGTATATTTCATAAGCAATTTTTTCCATTTCGCTTTGAAAGAACTTTTCTACTTCCGCGTCAGTAAGCATTTCATTTTTTATAAAACTAATGCGATTTTTAATGTAAGATGGAGAGACTTCTTTTGTATCATAGCCTTTTTCTTTTAGAATTTTTTTGACTAGGCTAGTTACATCATCACTATCTAAAATAGTAAAGTTTGAAGTCATACCTAAGGCATTTACATTCTCTCTGATTACTCTAAGTCCAAAGGAATGAAATGTCCCGACAAATGCTTTGTTGTCTTTCGCTAGAGTCTCTAATCTATCTCGCATTTCTTTCGCAGCTTTGTTTGTAAATGTAATTGCTAGTATTTGATAAGATGGCACTCCACTCTCTATTAAGTTTGCTATTCTCGTTGTTAATACCTTTGTTTTTCCAGAACCCGCTCCTGCGATGACTAAACACGGTCCTTCTTGATGCAATACCGCTTTCTTTTGTAATTCGTTTAAGTTTGTTAAATAATCCATGTTAATCACTACTCCATAAACATTATACCAAGGATTGTTTGAAATAGGAATAAATACCTGTTTAATTTCTTGTAACAATTTTGTTACATTTTCATTTTTTCTATTGTTTTTTGTGTAGCTTATAATGCAGGCGAACACTTAATAAGTTGGGTGGTGCCGATCCTCTTTGTGAAGGGAGGCGATAATATGAGAAAGAAAGATTTATTAATCACTTCTCTTATTATTATCATTTTCTTTTTATTAT
>DVHP01000123.1 GCA_018711945.1 Candidatus Ventrenecus avicola | reverse complement strand
ATAAATTGTTTGGTACTAATGGTGCGGAATATCTTACCATTTCTGTCAATGTCTTTTTGTTTAAGTCTTTTCTACTAATAAATTGTGGTAGATGTAACATCATAAGCACAATTATTGCAGTTACTGTATTTGCAATTGTATTTGACCATAAAAGTCCATTTACTCCAAGTTTAAATGTTACAATAAATAAAATATTTAATACTATTGTTGATGCACCTAGAATAAAGTTAGAAAAAGAGTAGAGTTTTATTTTTCCCATGCCTCTTGCAAGTGCATTGCTTAGTCCTATCAATATATTAGATATTACAAATAGTATAAATACCCATGTATATTCATAATGGATTATAGACATTATAATTCCAGCCAATATAGAAAAAATGACTGTTCCAACAAAGGTATAAGCTATTGTTGCTGTTATTATTCTTTTTTTAGCTTTAAAATCTTCTGCATCTATTAAGAATCTAAACATAGATTCTTCCATGAGTAGTGTTATTATTGGAACTAAAAATGTAGATAATGTAACTAAAAAGTCATATGTTCCATACTCTCCTGGAGTTAATTTTGATGTATATAGTGGCAATAGTAAAAACGAGATTACTTGTGTACTTAGTTTTCCTACTGCGATTATTATTGTGTTCATTAATAGTTGTTTTTTCTGGTTCATTTTGCACTTCCAATTCTATAATTATTATGTACATATTTTATCATACTAAAATTTCCTGTCAAGAAAATCACAAAAGATTTACAAAGAAATGCTGGAACGCCACAGGGATTTATTCCTTCCCTGTGACGCTCCAGTATAGTATGAGTTTTAGCGGTTGTTGCCAACAGTCTCAAGGATAGCATTTGCCCTGTCACGCTCAAAGAGCGCAATATCGTACAGAACAGTTGCATCCTTCCCCTTGACCTTGTGGGCCAGTTCATGTGTTCCTTCGTCACTGGCTCTGATGATTGCCTCGAAGGCCTTCATCAAAACTTCTTCAGTGATAGGAAGTTCAGACATCAGCGGAGTCTTCTTGTAAGATCTCCGTTCATCTCCGCGTGAGTACGCAACCTGCACAACTTCTCCATTTGAGGAAATTTCAATTCCCCAGCTAGTAGAATTGCTGCAATTATACCACTCCATACTTTTTACCTCCTTTAGTTAAAACGGTGGTATTCGAATAATTACGGTAAATCCGTAACAAAATGTATTATAACACAAATTCATATATTTTTAAACTACTTTTTCATTTAATACTATTTTTTAGAAAAACTGGAGCACCACAGGGATTTATTTCTTCCCTGTGGCACCCCAGTTTGTGTGGTTTTTTGCTTACTTGCTGTCAGAGCCACGATGACTCTCAATAATCTTGCGCTGAATCATAAGCGCCAAATCATTGAGCTTCATCGACATCTCGAACAAGGCCTGTTGCTGTGCCCAGTTCTTGACGCTGTCTGCAAGATAGCTTGCACCGTCCTTTGACTTTGAAGAGGTTGCAATAGCCCAAAAGGCATCTTGCAAAACATCTCCAGTGATGGACTCTTCATGCAGTTTTGGAGACCATTTATATGTCCTCCTCTCCATTCCATTCTGGTACTGAATCTCAGTAACCAGCCCTTCTTGAGAGATCTCAATCCCCCAGTCCATAGAGTCTGCACACTTAAACCACTTCATCATTGGTACCTCCTCTTGATTGTAAGGTGGTTTCGGATAATTACGGAACTTTTCCGTAACATATATATTATAACATGAATTTACATAATTTTCAAGTATTTTACTTATTGAAATAACCTTGTATAAATTTAATATTTTGTATACAAAATGCTGAAGCACCACAGGAATTTATTTTTTCCTTGTGACGCTCCAGCATATGAATGGTACTTATCTGTTTTTGTTCAACATTTTGATAGCTCTAACGCACCGTTCAACTTCGGCGCACAGCGCATCAGATAGAACTTTGGCATCGTGTCCTTTGACTTTGCAAGCCAGTTCTCTGGTCGCATCGTCATCTCCGCATCTGATGATTTTTGTAAAAATCACCTTTAACATTTTATCATCCAAAAGTTCCTCTTTCCGCTCGGGATTTCTAGTGTAGAATCCAACGATCACTCCATCAATACTGTATTGGACTTTTTCGACCGAACCTTCCTTAGAATACTCAATGCCATATGTTGTAAAACCTTCACATTTATACCATCTCATCTTTTGATCATCCTGTTGTACGATATGTTAGTTTCTGTGCAGAATTGCAATCAAAGCAACACACTGACCAAGTTTTTTGGTTACGGCGGACTCAAATATCCTTGCTTCTTTACCTTTTAGCATTTTTGCTAATTCTTCAATATACTCATAGTCATGCGGTGTATTTACTGCAACTTCAAAGATATCACGTAATATCTTCTCGCTTAATAATAGCTCCCCTTTCAGATGTTTTTTTGTATATACACGACGTATTCCACCATCAAACTGATCAAAAACGGCTACTTCAATCTCCCCTTTCTCCAAAACTTCAATCGTCCAAGTAACTTGCATTTCACTATCATTAAACTTCATAATCATTTTAGTTTCTCCTTGCCTGTTCCATCATGGCCTTGTCAGTTCCTGTCAAGCGGCTTGCAAGAGAGGCACAGACTTCATCGTAGGTGTTGTCTACGAAAAACTTGAACACCGACTCTTTAATAGGAGTTGTAAGTCTAAGCTCTCCAGTATTTGGATGAGCTTTGAACAAAGTTTGAATTGCAGAATTACCATAGACTACCCGCTTCATTTCGTAGACTACTCCACGGCGGATTTGAACCTGCCATTCTTGTTTCCTTGTCGTACAAAAGAATGTCATTGTTTACCTCCTTATTCCTGGATGAAAACTTTTTCAAAATACGGTAAAACCGTCACGAACATATATATTATATCATAAATTTACATAATAATCAATTCTGCTTTCCATTAATTTTTAGAAGTTTAAATATTTCTACTATTATTATTGGGGCAATTACCAATCCTATTGTTTCTAATATATTTTCTACTGGTAATACTGGAATGCTAAATATTGTTCTTAGTGCAGGAATTGCAAGTATTATTATCATTAACAATGCAGAAATTCCTATTGCTCCAAACAAGGTTTTATTTCCACCAATTCCAGTTTTAAATATTGATTTAGTATTATTTCTAATATTAAATACATGAACAAGTTCTGAAAATGCTAAAACTATAAATGCCATTGTTTGACCAATTTCTACTTTTACTTCTTCTGGAGTTAATCCTTCTATTACTGGAGGATTTGAAGTAGATAAACCTATTACAAATGCTGCAAGAGAAAGTAATCCTATCATAATACCTTGATAAATAATTCTCCATGTCATTCCTTTTGTGAAAATTCCTGTATTAGCTTTTATAGGTTTTCTCTTCATTATATCTTTACTTGCTGGGTCAAATGCTAGTGCTAATGCTGGAAGTGAATCTGTTACCAAGTTTACCCATAATATGTGTATTGGAAGAAGTGGCTCTATTAGGTTTACTGGTATATTAAATTGTGAAGCTAAGAAAGGAGTTATTAATATTGCAACAAATAGAACTATTACTTCACCAACATTACTTGATAGTAAGAATTGGATTGCCTTTAATATATTGTCATAAATTCTTCTTCCCTCTTCTACAGCTGATACTACTGTTGCAAAATTATCATCTGTTAAAATTACATCTGCTGCTTCTTTTGCAACATCTGTTCCAACCATACCCATAGCACAGCCGATGTCTGCTGTTTTAAGTGCTGGAGCATCATTTACACCATCTCCTGTCATTGCAACAAT
>DVHP01000122.1 GCA_018711945.1 Candidatus Ventrenecus avicola | reverse complement strand
GTGCTGAAGCACATGGCCTGAACCCTTTTCCGATACGGTCAAAAAGTCGTTTTTATGTTATTATGTATATGGATGAAGAAAACTTCATAAAATATTAAAGGAATACCTAATTTTGAAGCGTTAGATACTATTCCAACTTTCTTTGTTTTAGTACCGACTTATGCAGTTGGTACTATTTTTATTAAAATGATTAATATCACAATAATAAGGAGTATTAGTTTGATTTAATATAACTAGTGAATCAACTGAGAGATATGAAGAAATGATATCTGAAGTCGAAGAAAAATTAGGACTTGTCGAGTCTCCATGGATAGCTTAAAAAGATAATACATTATTATTTTTAAATGTGTGAAATTTTTATAAATAATATTTATATATCATTTCGTACCATGTAAGAGTCGCAGATAACTTCTTTAATAATACTCCGTATCGATATTAAACTTGAGCTTTTTGAGTAAAAACAAAGCAACTTGAAAAAGATTTTTTTATGGTTATAAATAATTCAAGAAAATTTGTATATAAAAAAGGAAATATTCAGTTTTGACACATTGAATATTTTCTTAATTTGTGTGTAGACATTTTGTTCGTTATTGATGAATGAAGTGTTTTTTTATTATGCTTTTTAAATATTTTCACTAATTACTTCTAAACCTAGTAATTCTATTTTATTGGATAATAACTCTTTATCTTCATCTATCTCTTTTGATAAATTGGTAGATAAGTATTTTTTTAAATCATCTGGAAATACAGTTACTGTAGTCTTACCGCCTGCTAATACGCTAGCTAAAAAGTTAGCACCGGAAGAAATACCGACTCCTAAACCTAATTTATTCGCTAAAATTCTACTCATATTTATCGCGTCTTCATCATTAATCTTAATTACTTTATCTATAAGACTAAAGTCCACGAGTTTTGGAATAAACTCATCTCCTATTCCTTCAATTTTATGATTTCCTATGATTCTACCACCACTTAAAAGGGGCATTTTATCTGGTTCTAAAGCAATGATTTTAATATTTTTATTATATTCTTTTAGTCTTTTTGCAACACCCATTAAAGTTCCACCTGTGCCTATTCCACTCACAAAACTATCTATATCTTTTACTCCGTTTAATATTTCTTTCGCTGTGGTGAAATAATGAGTTTCTATATTTAATGGATTTTCAAATTGTCTTGGTAAGAAACCATTTATTTTAGAGGCAAATGCTTCACTTCTTTTTATTGCTTCTTTGAATCCGCCTTCTTCTTTACTCACTAAATATACATGAGCTCCATATAGTTTCATTATCTTTATTCTCTCTTCGCTTACCCAATCTGGCATGAAAATATGAACTGGATGAGAAAAATAAGCTCCTAACGCCGCAAAGGAAATTCCTGTGTTACCACTTGTTGCTTCGACGATTGCTTGATTTTCTTTTAATATTTTTTCTTCTTTTGATTTTTTTATCACATAATAAGCAAGACGGTCTTTGATACTACCCGTATAATTGTAATACTCTAATTTGGCATAGACATAGCCTTCCTTATTTTGGTATCTATACTTTATCTTAATCATAGGGGTATTACCAATTAATCTATCTAAATTATTAATATTTTTTTTGAACATAACAGCTCCTCCTAGTATTATCATATAATTTAATTAAAAAAAGAACACATGATTAGAAATAATTTACTATTATAAACTTGCTTTTCGTATTAAATTTTTTTATAATTTATATAACATTTGAACTAATATTTGATGATTACCAATAAGGTTGTACACTTCCTTCGGCTTTTATAAGAGATCATTTAGAAAGTGGGTTATTTATGGCAGTACTAAAACGAATCAACAAAACAATTGTAACCAATTTATTAAATACCTCTATTCCAACAATTATAGCTTTTCTTTTATCTGATGTATTTACAATAGTAGATACAATACTTATTGGGGCTATAAAAAACGAATCAATATATGCTGCTTCGCTTTCGGCAATCAATATTTCGGCTAGAGTCTTATTATTTATATCTGCTATTTCTAGAGGAATTAATGTATCTAGTTCTACTATATTATCAAGATATTTAGCCACAAATGATAAGGAAAAAATTCAATCCACATTAATTCATACTATAATACTGAATGTTTTTGTAATTTCGTTACCTTTAGTTATAATATGTTTAATATTTGCTAAACCAATTATATTATTTATTGGCAACGATCCTATGATATATGAAGTCGGAAAAGGTTATTATATAGCCATAATTATTGGTTTTTCTTTTTCTTCTTTTAATAACATTATGGCTTTTTTAACAAGAGCAGTCGGCGAAAGTAAAACTACATTAAAATTGGAAACTTTTGCTAACATCTTTAATATAATTGGCGATATTGTACTAATAAATGGGCTATGGATATTTCCAAAATTAAATGTTACAGGTGCCGGAATAGCTACTTTAATTTATAAAATAATATTATTTTTCCTATATATAAAACTACTTTTAAAATCGAATTCTAAATTAAAAATTGATTTTAAATATAAATTTAAATATGATCCGCAAATGATCAAGAACTTGTTAAAAATTGGATTGCCTGGTAGTACCGAACTTCTAAGTATAAGAGGTGCTAATATTATTTTTACTAAAATTATTGCATATTTAGGAACTACTGTTCTTGCTGCTCAACAAATATGTATGACAATATTTAATTTCTTGGTTGAGATTGGTAATGCTCTTTCGGTTTCTGTAGCACCACTGGTAAGTAAATGTATAGGAGAAGAAAAGCCGAAAACAGCACGACTTTATATAAAATATTCTTGTCTATTATCGCTTATTATTTCAACGATCGTTGGATTAATTCTTGTTATATTTTTTCAACCAATATTAAATTTATATACCGATTCAGAAAATATCAAATTAATAGTTAATACCGTATTACTCGTTATGATATTAGCGCAGTATGTGCAAAATATAAGAGATGTCTATGCAGGAGGATTAAGAGGAATAGGTGATACCAAATATATAGCAAAATACACAATTTTGGCAGACGTCATATTAAAATTAATATTGGCTTATATGTGCATCTATATTTTAAATCTAAATTTACTTTCTGTATGGATTGTTACGCTATTAATCGAGTTATTTAAAGCATTTGCTTTAAGCATAAAATTTAATTATAGAAAATGGGAAAACATCAAATTATAATGATTGGACTAAACATTCTTTTCTCTTTGAAATGTGATTGTTATTATTAATTTATTATGACTTTTTTTTGCTTGTATTGTTCCATTTAATTGTTCTACAAATTCTTTTGATATTGCCAGTCCTAAACCAGTATTCCCTTTTGTTCTAGATATGTCTACTGTATAAAATTCGTCAAATATCTGATCTACATCAATTTCTTCGGATATTAAATCATTTGTAAATTTTATTTTATTTGTATTTTTCTCTTCTAGTATTTCTATTTTTAGATTACTACTACTATGTTTATATGCGTTTCTAATTAAATTATCAAATACTCTTGTAAGCATAATTTCATTGGTATTTAAAAGAATTTTTCGTTTTGGTGTTTTAAATTCTATCATACGTTTTAACTCTTGGAAATCTTCATAGTGATTGGAAATTGATTTTTCCATAATTCCTACTAAATTAACATTAGCTAATTCGATTGTTTGATCATTTGAAAGAACTTTTGTGAATTCAAAAAAGGAATCAATTAATTCTGATAGTCTTTTTAGTCTTTCTTCTACTATCTTTAAATTTTTGATTTTTTCTTGTTCTTTTTCATTAGAATTTAATATTAAGTTTACATATCCTAGAGAAGATGTTAAAGGAGTTCTTAAATCATGTGAAATATTTCTTATCATTTTTATAAAGTTTGTATTCTTTTTTTCTAACTTGCTTTCTTTGTCATTGATATTGGTAAGATGTTTGTTAATACAATCTACTAATTCTTTGATTTCTTTGGTAGTGAACTCTACGTGGACTAGACTATTTGTTTTTCTAGATAACACTAAGTCTAGTTCTTTTTTTATTCTTTTTAGTTCTCTTTTTATCAAAAAAAGGTAGGCCATTAGAAATAACAATATAATACTTAATATTACTACTATTATTTCCATAAGCTACCTACCTTTCTACTTTATTTCTGTTTTTTTAAATACTTTATATCCTATTAGGTTAAATATTATAATATAGAATATCGCTAGTGCTAAAGTTTTTAGTATGTATATATTGCTTGGATTTGATATTAAGTTACCTATAATATATTGAAATTCATAATTTAAAATATTATTTGCATCAAAGCGGAATAATGTTGAAATTCCCATAATTACTAATTGTATAACCATAATCAACGGTATTGAAATACTATTAAATGTTCCTGTTTTTTTAAAACAAAAGCCAATACATACTAACATACTTATTATACCATATAAAATTGGTAGTTGTAGAACTGTTAGTTTAGTTATTTCTAAAAATCCTGCAGAAAAGTCTTTTCCATTCATAATTAAATTAATAAAATAACTACCATAATTATTAATTAAAACCAAAAATGTTCCAAGACCTATACAAGTAACTAATTTAGACATATAATATTTTTTTCTCGAAATTGCTGATGATAATGTGTTTTTGGCTGTTGAGTTAGACAAGTCTGTAACCAATACAATTACAACAACAATAATAAAAAAGTAATAAAGATTAGCATTGGCACCTAACTGGGCTTTGTCTAGGGGATATGCACCATATTCTTTCATCAGTTTTCTTGTTTCCAAAATAGAATTAGTTTCATATACTTTATTTAATATTTCTTCATCCTTTATTAAAGGTTCTTCTTCAAATGATGTATTTACACCAATATGACCTGGACTCATAGAAAAGCAACTTACAGAGGCTAAAACAAGAATAATTATGATTGCAACATAGATAGATTTACCTTTAAAAACTCTATATAGGTCTGATTTTATCATGTTTATCATTATTTTTCACCATCCTTTATTAAGGAATTAAAATAGTCTTCTAAAGAAATCCCTGTCTCATAAATTCCCATGATTTCAATTCCATTCATTAGTAATATTTTATTTACTTCGGCTAAATTTTCTAACTCATCATACAGTCTTATCTCTGTATTATCAATCACTTTATAATTTGTAGCAGATAATTCTTTTTCTAATACAACTGAGGCCTTTTTTACATCTTTGGTTTTTATTACAATGCATTTACTACATTCTAAATCTAATTCTTCTTTCGATAAATCTTTTATAATTTTTCCTTTATCGATAAAACAAAAGTGATTGGCAATTAAGTATAATTCTGACAAAATATGACTTGATATTAAAATGGTTATTTTTTCTTCTTCATTTAATTTTTTTAATGTATCTCTTATTTCTTTGATACCAATGGGATCAAGGCCATTGATTGGTTCATCTAAAATAATAAAATCTGGATTATCTAATATGGCAAAAGCAATCCCTAATCTTTGTTTCATTCCTAGTGAAAAGTTTTTGAATTTTTTATTTTTTTCTTTCCATAAATCTACCGTCTTTAATACTTTTTCAATTTGTTTTTCTCCGACAATTCCTTTTTGAATGGAATAATATTTTAAATTTTGATAAGCTGTAAGGTTTCCAAAAAATGCTGGGCTTTCGATTAAACAACCGATTCTTCTTTTCGATTCGGTTAGTTCTTCTTCGCTACCAAATAAAG
Source organism: Candidatus Ventrenecus avicola (assembly GCA_018711945.1). Lineage (GTDB taxonomy): Bacteria > Bacillota_I > Bacilli_A > RF39 > UBA660 > Ventrenecus > Ventrenecus avicola. The sequence goes on along the minus strand of DVHP01000122.1, from coordinate 4,070 downwards.
AAAAACTTCCACTTGTTTTGTTTGTTAAAGTAGTGATTGTTTTCATGAGTGTGGTTTTACCAGCGCCATTTCTACCAATTAGTCCATAAATATCACCTTTATGAATTGTTATAGTAGTGTTATCTAGGGCAATAAAATTTTTATATTTTTTGGTTAGATTATTTGTCTGTAATACTATTTCTTGCATATATTTCTTCCTTTCTTGAAATCATTATACAAAAAAAGTGTTAAAAAACTCTTAACACAATTCTTAAATTTTTCTTAATTTTTCATAATGTATCCTATACTCCAAACTGTTTCAATATATTCATTAGAACCACTAGCTTTTTTTAGTTTATTTCTTATTTTACTTATATGAACGTTTAATGTATTTTCGTCTGCGGAATTTAAAGTATCCCAAACTGTATCAAATAGCATACTTTTTGTCACTACTTGGTTTTTGTTCTGCATCAGTAATTTTAATATTTCAAATTCTGTTTTTGATAGATTTACCGTTTCTTTCTTACCAGTTACGGTATAATTTATGGTGTCTAGTTTAAGATCTTTTATTTTTAAAATGTTTTCTTCTTTTTGCCTATTACTTTTTAAGTGTACTTTGATTCTAGCTAGTAATTCTTCGTTATTAAAAGGCTTAGTGACATAGTCATTTGCGCCTAAGCTAAATAGATCTAATTTTTTATCCATATCCGTTATCGCACTTGTAACGATTATGGGAACATCTTTTATCTTTTTTAACTCTTTCATGATTTCTTCACCACTTTTTCCTGGTAACATTAAATCTAAAAGAATTAAATCTATTTGGTCATTATGAAGTATCAATGCCTCTGTACCGGAGTATGCCGACTTTATATTGTACCCAGCGTTTTTTAGCACTTTTTGTAACATTTCATTGATATTTTTGTCATCTTCTACAATTAAAATTGTTTTCATAATCCTCCTTGTCTTATATAAGTATATCATGTCATTTATAGAAAATTAAAGATTAATATTTTTTCTAATTTTATTTAGTTCAAACTTAGATTAGGGCAATTGTTTTTCCTCTTTTTTTATGCTAGAATACGTCCTTAACGAAAGAAGGTGAGATGATGATAAGACCTGTTCCTAGACCTGTTATAAAAAAGAAAGTTGAATCTATTTATCAGTTTCATGATTTTATTGGAAAAAGTGATGAGGAAATTAAGACAAGAATGTCTCGAAGTATTTATATTGAAGATTTGCATAATTTAAAGAGAAATTTTGATTTATTAAAAAGAATTTTATCTTTTAAACAATGTGATAAGCTTTATTCTAAAAACTATGAATGTTTAACATTTATTGAAAAAGAGTTAAAAGATTATGAAAATGTTACTCTATCGTTAGTAGATGACTATCAAAATAAAGATCGTTCTTCTCTTGATTTTTCTATTTTTCAAAAGACTACTGGAGAAATTCCATTTAGTTATGTATTGTGGAACCCCATATTACAAGAAACTCAGCATGTTTCTTTATATACGATGACAAAGACACTTTATCCTAGCACTACTGCTTATAATCAAATTTCCAAAGAAAGTTTAGAAAAAATCAAAGAAATTATCCATCGTCTTTCTTTAAAATATCAAGGTAACAGTGCAATCTATAAAACTATGGTTGTTTCTGATTATTTACAAGATCTTGTTCAATATGTAGATTCTGATAATATTAGTGAAGGTGTTTTAGGAACTTATATTACGGACTCTTTTGGTAGGGATATTACTATTCCACTTACGGTAAATCCTGAAACTGTTTTATTTGAACATTTTGGAGTGTGTGCAGGAATTGGTAATGCGACAACGATTCTTTTAAATAATCCTTCTTTCAATGTATGGACAAGAAGTATGTATGGGGATAATCATGTTTGGAATGTTGTCATGCTAGATGATGGACAGTACTACTTTGTGGATAATACATGGTGTATAACAAGAAATAAACATCAATATTCAGAAAGTTTGAAAGCAGCTAGTTTTAGTTCTGATTATTTGTTTTTCGGAAGTGAAACTGCAAAAGAAATTAGTCATCATAATCCTGCTACTTTATGTCCTACTCTCTCAAAGAATGATTTGAATTCTAGTCTTTACGAACCTACTCCTATGGAGCTTTGTAAAACTTTAAAACTTCAAGATTATCGTCCCCCCTGTATTTCCAAGTAGACTTCAAAAATAATTTATAAAAGAATAGATTTTTCATTTATTCTTTTTTTCGTTTTCCTAGTATTGTATAATTTTATTGGAAGAGGCGTATATTATGGAAGATATTTTAGTAAGACTTTCTAAATCTAAATTTCGTAGTAAGTTTCATTTAACAGAAAAAGATAAACTCTATATTGATGAAAAAGGGATGGATACGATAGAACGTCATGCCCATGATTTTATTGAGAGTAGACTTGCACCTAAGGATTTATTGAATGACGGTCATCAAACTCCTTGGAAAGGTCATCCGGTATTTGTAGCACAACATGCAACGGCTACATGTTGTAGGAATTGTTTATATAAATGGCATCATATTCCAAAGGGAAGATGTTTGACAGAAAGTGAACAAGAGTATGTTGTTCGTCTTATTATGAAATGGATTTCTAACGAAAAAAGGAACAATTAATGTTCCGTTTTATTTTACCCATTCGACAGCGATTAATTGATAATTTTCGCCATTGTTTTGATAGGTGTAGGCATAAGTTGTACCAAGATCTAATAAGGTATTGATTGTCGCATCGTCATAGGTTCCAATTAATTCATCTTCTAAGTTGTAAACATTGTTGTCAGTACGTTTTAAGACATTGACATGTAATATCACATTTCCAGATGCATCATAAGTATAACCAATCATTTTTGAATAGTAATTTTCTGTTTTGCATGCAGTAGTATAATCTTCTAGATTTTCAATTGGAACTTTATCTCCTACGCTTAAATTCCATGTTAAAGCACCTGTACAATCTTTTGTTAAATCTTCATAGATTTGTTCTGCTTGATCTACTGATATTTCATCGTTATTTGGCTCTGTTGGAGCTGGAGTATTTGGATTTTCTTCCTGGTCAGGTGAGAACAATAATATCGCTCCACCTACTATTACCACTACTACTAAAAAAATACCTACTACAAGAACTGTTATTTTCTTTTCTTTTAATGTCTTTTTCATAGTCTCCCTACTTTCATGAATAGTATAGCAAATATTAAGAAAAATGAAAAGATGTTAATTGCTTTATTGTTCATTTAAATATTCATATACTTCAATAATTTCTGGGTCAAAATCTGTAATTTTACCGCTTGGTAAGTAAAGCATTTTGGAAATATTTAAGCTTTTTACAAACTCTATATTGTGAGATACTACAAGAAGGGTTCCTGGATAATCTTTAAAAACTTCTGCTATTAAGCTTTGAGTATCTGGGTCTAAGTGATTGGTTGGTTCGTCTAATAAAAGTAAATTTGATTTTTCTAAAGCTAATTTGGCTAGTGCTACTCTACTTCTTTCTCCTGGAGAAAGGACACTTACTTTTTTATAAATGTCATCACCACTAAATAAAAATCTTCCTAAGACTCCTCGTAAAAATGAGATATCCTTGGTAATGCTTTCAAACTGTTCGACGATTGTTTTTTCTTCTTCTAGTGTTTCATGTTCTTGGGCATAGTAACCAATGCTTATTTTTTCGCCAATCTCTATTGTTCCTTTTAATGGGTTTAAAGTTCCCATAATTAATTTTAAAAGCGTTGATTTTCCCACACCATTTTCTCCGACTATCACGAAGCGATCCCCACGAATCATTTGTAAGGAAATATTTTCATATAATAGATGATCTTTCGTATATCCAAACGTTATTTTATCGACTCGTAATGGATAGAAATCGCCTTTTTCTTTGATTTCCATTTTGAAATTTGCTTTTTTGCTTAGCCTTTCTAGGACTACTTTGTTTTGTTCTAAGCGGGCTAATTTTTTTTGACGGTCTTTGGCAATTTTGGCTTTTTTTTCATTTCCACGAATATATTTGGCAATGATTTTCTTTAGCTTTTCTTCTTCTTTTTCTTGTTTTATTGCAATTCTTTCGTTTGTTTTCTTTTCTTCTT
>DVHP01000121.1 GCA_018711945.1 Candidatus Ventrenecus avicola | reverse complement strand
GTGCTGAAGCACATGGCCTGAACCCTTTTCCGATACGGTCAAATGAGTGTCCTTTAAGTGTCAACATCTCTAAGCCGTCTGGCAAGTGTTCTTCTACTTCTAAAACTTTGGTTTCTTTGGCCATTAAAAATTTGTTTTGTAAGTCTTTTAGAGGGTATGCTCCATAAAGGAAAGATGGTTCTAGGATTGGATATTCAGTAAAACACTTTTCAATTTTGTGAGCAAGGACTACGCATCCAGTACGATCTTGTATCACTTTAGCACCGCCTATATGGTCGGCATGGGAATGTGTTAAAATAACACCTTTACATGTCCAGCCTTGTTCTTCTAGGATTTTTAAAATTTTCTTTCCGGCATCTTTATCATTTCCTGCATCAATGAGATAGACATTTTTTTCATCTATCTTGTAAATTCCTATATTGGTATTATTTTTGATGTAGTATGTTTTTTCTCCTAATTGTTTTAGTTCCATTTCTTACTCCTTATCTAAGGTTATGTTATCATAAGCACCTAAATCATATACTTCATAACCAAGACTTGTTAATTGATCATAGGCAACCTTACTTCTTCTACCACTTTTACAATATACTAAGATAGTTTTTTCTTTGTCTAACTCTACATTTTCGTTAATTTCATCGTAAGGAATGTTGATAGCTCCTTTTACATGGCCTTCTTTATATTCCTCACTTGTTCTTACATCCACGATGGTATAGTTATTTTCTTCTAATATTTCTTCTAGTGTTGGTGTGGTATTTACTGTTTCATTTTGGGTACCACATCCGACTAAAGAGAAACTACATAGCATTATTAATAAAAGCATACCTATTTTTTTTCGCATATTAAAAACCTCACTTCTTATTTATTATATCAAAAGAAAAGATAGTGAGGATTTTTTTTATTCGGTAATTTCAAATTCTACAGAGAAATATTTCTTTTCTAACGAGGAATCCTCTAAAGCATATTTTACAATCCGGTAAGTTCCGTTAGAAAGGCTTTTATACAACCATTTCCAGTCTATTTCTAGAACTAGCTTTTTGTTTCTATCTACTTTGTAGCCTATAGAGTTCCAACCATAGTTTCCTTCTAAAACCACATCCACTGGCTTCCATGTTCCATCTTCTAATTTGTCTATCCGGTATTCTTCGCCATAGATGTGAGACTTTCCACTGTAATCAGTAATGACAACTGTTGCGCCTGTGGGTGTTAACGTTCCTTCTTTGATCGTCATGACAACTCCTTCTATTTCATTTAATTCGGCATCACTCATTATTTTTTCTGTGACTATTATTGGTTCGTTAATTTCTTCTTCTTTTCGTTTGTCTGTTTCTTTTATCCTCGTAATTGTAGCGAATTCGAATAGATTTTCGATAGTATCTTCTATCTTTGTAAAGGTAAAGAACGTAAATTCATAGGTTTTACCAACCAAAATATCATAATTATTTTTTAATTTGATTGAGGCACTTTCTTCTTTGTTATTTTCTAATGTTATATAGATTGTTTCGTCATCGTTTTCTTTTATTTTTTTGATGTGATAAGTTCTTGTGAATTTTTCTATGTTACTTTTTTCGTGTCCGCAGTAAGCACCATCTAGTTCCTCTAGTATCTCTGCATTTCCAAAATAAATATCTTTATTTCCTTTTTCCGTATTACAAACTATAGCTGTATAGTTGTTGTGATAGTACAGGCTTGTTCCACCATCATACAGTATTTCTTTTTGGATTCGCTCACTTAACACTTCTTCCTTTAAAAACTTTTGTATTTTATCGATTGTAATTTGGTTGTGGTCTAACGCATCTTGTAGCTCATAACATTTTTTAGAACTATCACATAGCATTATTTTTTCTATTCCATAATAGTTAAAAGAACGATCTTGATATTTAAAAATTTCTAAAAGTTCATAAGGCTCGTCGAATTCAGTATGATATGCTTCTATGTCATAAAGCTTTATCTGTGGATAAGTACTTTTATAATGCGCTAGTAGGATGAAAAGTAGAAGCACTATTAAAATCATGAAAACGCCAATTATTTTAAAAGATTTTCTTTTGATTTTTTTGGCTGTTTCTAAAGATTGAATTAAATTTGTTTCAATCGCAGTCATCATTTTTTCTTCCGGTATTCTCTCTCCTGAGATCAACTCATTTACCGTAATGCCTAAATTCTCAGCAAGAGGTTTTAATAATGAAATGTCCGGCATTCTTCGGCCATTTTCCCAGTTTGATATAGCACGGTCTGTAACACCTAATAATTCTGCTAATTCTTGTTGGGTTAATTTTTTACTCTTTCTTAAACTTGCAATAAACTTGCCTATTTTTACTTGATCCATATTACCACTTCCGCTATTCATTATAGCAATATCACAAGAAAAAGTCTCCACACAGAACGTGGAGATTATCTTTGAAGTTTGTAAATATATACCTTTTTTTCTTGTTCTATTCGCTCGTTTTTAAAATAATATCTTTCAAAATATATTTTTTTCTCTTTTTTTACAGGTCTCATAATGATAAATCCTGGTAGTCCTTCGTTTATATTGGGATATTGTATATTATTGCTTAAAGTGGGGATTTTTACACAACAAGCAGAAAAGCGACTTTTATGAGAATGCCCAGCAATGGTAAAGTCATATGGCAAAATTTTCTCTTCCCGGCTTAATTTCGCACTGTGTTCTACAGAAACGATACTGTTGAATATATGGATAAAGCATTGCCCATAGCCTAGAGGTACGATATTTTTTTTATTCTCTGCTAATTCTTTTAAAATATCGATATCATGATTTTTATATTTTTCGTCATGATTGCCACCAATAAGGTATTGTCTTAGCATTGGGTGGTCGATGTACACTTCTAAAATATGGTCTAGTTGTTTTGTTGCATCAAAATAATTTTTGGAATATCTTACTAAACCGTCACCAATATCACCACCATGTATTACATTGTAAATATGATTTTCGATACAAAAGTTTATAAACATTTGATAGTATTCTAGATTCTCATCTTTACTTCCGAAATGGGTATCCGAAAATAAGGCGACTGGTTTTTTTGAAATTCTTAATAAAAAACATTCTTGATAAAAAGTTGTAGATAATTTTTTTAATATTTCTTCATTATTTAAAAGTTTGATATTCCAAAGTTCTTCTCTTATCTTTGTTAATAACTCATATTTTTGCAAATGATAACAATCTAAAACATCTTCTATTTTTGTTCCATTCAATAATTCTTTCACACATTTTTCCATATATTCCTCTAATGATACCTTACTTGAAATGAAAAGAAAATGCAACAGTTATTTTTTGCCAGCTGTTACTTTTTATTGTTTTTTCTTTAATTCTTCTTTGGTTAGTACATATACTGTATCTATTACTTCTTCTATATATTTTCGGTCATGTGAAACGCTGATGATGCAACCACTGTATTCTTTTAGAGCCTTTCTAATTACTGGATTAGATAATGGGCTTACATTTCTTGTTGGTTCATCTAATAATAATACATCACATTTTTCTAGGACTAGTTTGGTTAGAATTAATTTTGCTTTCGAGCCATTGCTTAAATCACTTATTTTTCCGGTCATTTCTTCGCGAGTAAATTTCATATTTCCTAGTATCATTCTTGCTTTTGTGATTTCTTCTTTGTTTTTTGTTTGAGCAATAAAATCTAGGACGGTTTCATAGTCCTTTAATATTTCTTCATAATCTTGAGGCATGTAACCCATGACTATATCTTTTCTTGAGGTTAGTTGCTTTTTTATCTCTTTTATTAAAGTAGATTTTCCTACCCCATTGTTTCCAATGATACATAAATGAGCACTACCAGTTACCTCTAGTTCTATATTTTTGGCAAGAATGTTATTTTGAACTTTTAATTCCGGAAGAGATAAGTAAAGTATTTGTTTGGATTTAGGAAGACTTACTGGTTCGAAGAAGAAATTGATGCGTTCTTCTACATCTGGTATTTCTGTCAATTCTATTTTATCTAGTTTCTTTTCTTGGGATTTTAGAGAATGCATTTTCTTTTTTAATAGTTGTCCACCATGAGGATTGCTTCTCGATATAGTTTCTTGTTGGTATTCTACTTTCTGTAGAACTTTTGTTAAGCGTTCTTCTTTAGCTAGCCAATCTCTTTTTTCGTTTTTAGCAAGTTGGGTTTGTTTGGATAGTTTGGCTAGTCGTTCAGCCACATAGGTATCATAGTCTTCCTTTAATAAGGTATGACGGCATTCTGTTTTGTGTTTTATTTGTTCTAAATGTAAAATCATGGTGGAGGTCCTAGATAGTAAGGTTTCATCATGGGATACATATAAAATTGGATTTTCACTTTCATTTATAAAGTTTTCTAACCATTCTAATGTTTCTATATCTAAGTCATTGGTTGGTTCATCTAAAAGAAGGATATCGTTTTTTTCTAACAATAGTTTTAAAATTGCTAGTTTTACTTTTTCTCCGCCAGATAAAGTTTTTATTTTTCTATCTAGCATTTCTTCTGTTATATGAAACCGTTCTTTTTCTTTATAAAATTTTCCTATATTGTGATAGTAATCTTCTTCAGTTTGAAACAGATACTCTAGAGGGGTTTGTTCTTCTGCTTCTTTGCTCATGGATTGTTCTAGGTATCCTATCTTGTGATTTTTGGCACTCACTCCTCCGGTTACTTCGCCATAATCTAGCTTACCTGCAAGAGCTTTTAATAATGTGGATTTGCCATTTCCTTCTTCGCCAATGATGGCAAGTTTGTCTTTTGGATTTACTATGAAAGATAAATTTTTTACTAAATATCTTTCCTTTACTTGAATACTAATATTTTTTATTTCAAACATCTTTTATGCCTTTCTAGGCATAATTAAAGTTTATGCCCGACTTATTTTTCTCTTGTTAACATATCGCACCTCCTCAAGAAAAAAGACTCTCTAGATTATGGACTAGATAGAGTCTTGTTTTTATTTTTTATTACATAGCAAGAAAATCAATCTATTCACAATCTATTTTTATACATATGTTATTGATTTTCTTACTCATAGGAATTCCTCTTTTCAAATTTTTTCTTTCCTGTATTATAGCATAGTTTTGTTATTTTTTCTCTTTTTTCTTAAAGTATGTTTGGCGAGGATATCTTTTAATACTAACATTGCATCTAATTCGTTATAATGGTAGGTATCTTGTAGTTCTTTTAATAGGTGACTAATTTCTTTTTGGTATTTTGGAATATCTACTTCTTTTTGATATTGTTTTAAAATAGGATATTTAGTACTCCAAACTTTTGTCCAATCTACTTTATTTTGATTTTTTCGGTTGTATTTTTAATGATTTCTTTAATATTTTTCATAAAATTCCTTTCTTAACTGATGCGATAGTGTCCAACAATATCGTTTCTATATTCTAGTATATCTTCTTCGTAACTACTTTGATAGGGATTTGCATGATGAACGATAAACGGTACTCCGTTATGATTACGATGGTTAGAAACAACTGCGATGTGCCGAGTGAACACTACGACGTCGCCTCCTTGCCAAGCACTGATATCATGAATATCGGTTGTTAGTGATTTTGCATGACGTTCTAAGTAGACTTTAATATTATTTACTCTTCGAAAATCAATATTTTTGTCTATTACTTCTATATCATAGGCTTCTTGGTCTTCTCTCACATCTTCGTTTATTAATTCTTGTAAGTCATATCCGGCATTTTTTAAAGCAATTGCCACGACATCGGTACAGACACCATATTCATCGTTTGGGTACCCTGTAGCATAATATTTACTTTTATATTTAGGGTTCGTTGCTACATAGTCAAAAGCATTGTTTAAAATGTCGGTTTGGTCATCTATCCCATCCGCATCTTTATCTATAGTACTTGTATATGTTGAAATATTAAAATCCTCGTTTGTATATTTTTTATGAGGAATGATATTATACCGGTATAAAACATAAGTTAAAATTATTATAAATAGAACAAGAATGATTAATATAATTCCTTTTGTTTTCATGGTTTCCTCCCAAACTCTAACTTTGAGTCTTTATTATACCACTGCTATAAAGTAATTTCTTCTTCAATTATTAAATCTAAGTAAATAACCATCAGGATCTTGTATCAAAAATTCTTTGTCTTGGTAAGTGATACCATCTACGACATATTCACTTACTTTTAATGCTACAAATATTTTTATTTTTTGCTCTTGTACTTTTTTATAAAACGCATCTATGTCGCTTACTGTCATGCTTATGTTCATCCCTCTTCCAAAAGGATACTCTAACTTTCCAACATTCCAATTGTCGTTCATTTCTTCTATCATTAATTGGTTTTCCTCTAATTCTAAAAAATAAAATTTGGGACGACTATATTTTATTTGAAAGCCTAGACTTTCATAGAACATGCGACTTTTTTCTATGTTTGTTACACTTAATTCTGGAATTAAACTGTTAAATTTCATAGTCTCACATCTTTCTATGCACATTATAGCATATTTTTTGTTTTCTTTTATTATTTTGTAACATTTAAAAAGACAAATAAGTTTTATCTGTCTTAGAGTTGTTTGATATCTTTAATGCTTGCGATTGGGATACTTTTCCCATCTAATGTTAATAAAGAGCTTTGGTTTTTCCCCACAATGGTTGCTTCCATGATGCCATCATTCGTAGTAATTTCTACTTTACTTTTGTATACGAAGTTTCTACTATGAAATATCTTATCTATTTCTCTCATAATGTCTTTAGTGTCTTTCTTTGGATCTAGTAATCTAGAATAATACATGTCTTTGTTATTTCGCAAATCCTTGTCAATAGGACTAACGTATACTTTTGGTAATTCTTTCAAAAATTATTCACCTCTAGTATATTTTATGATTAAAATAAAAAGGTATGAAACATAATAGTAATATGAAAAGATTACGACCTTTAAAACATTTATTTTTTTGGATCCCTTTTTTACTGCTTCTTACAATCAGTCTTTTTTTGATGTATCATGCTCAGTTTATAAGTAATACTTATCAGAATCATTTTGTTAGGCAAGCCATATGGATTGGAGTTGGTTTTCTTCTTTTGTTATTGTTTCGATTTGTAAAAAGTGATTTTTTGTTTCGTTACAGTAAATATTTTTATCTTATTAGTTTAGCACTTCTTGTTTTAGTGTTGTTTATTGGAACCGGTGTTAATGGTTCTCGGGCATGGCTTAATTTGAAATACTTTAATTTGCAACCCAGTGAACTTATGAAACTTGCTTATTCTCTTTATTTAACTACTCTTGTTACTCAAAAGAAATTTCGTAAATGGACAGATGAATTTAAGTTTCTTTTGTATGTATTACTTCTTTTAATCCTTCCTTGTATTTTGGTATTTTTAGAACCTGATACAGGGGCAATACTATTTTACTGTCTTATTACTTTGGTATTATTATGGAATTCAAAAATTCATAAATGGTGGTTTCTTATTGCATTTATATTAGCGGTAGCTTTTATTGGTGGTTTCTTTTATTGTTATTTCTTTCAAAAAGATTTTTTGATTTCTATTATTGGCACGACATTCTTTTATCGGGTTGAACGTCTATTCTCTTTTGGAACTGGTATGCAGATTGAAAATGCTTTGATTGCTATTGGGTCTGCTCCGTTATGGCGGTTTTCTCTTACAGAGACTGGTATTTATATTCCAGAGAGCCCTACTGATTTTGTATTTGCTTTATCTAGTAATGTTTTTGGTTTAACAGGAAATATTGTTATTTTACTTTCTTTCCTTGTTTTAGATTTTTATCTTATTGGGTATATTAAAAAAATAAAAAGAAAAGAATACCGCATTTTTGGATACTCTTTCCTCGCTATTTTTATCGTGAGTCAGCTCGTGAATATCAGTATGAATTTAGGGCTTATTCCTATTATTGGAATTCCTCTTCCATTTGTTAGTTATGGTGGTTCTTCAACCATTGTCTTATTCTTATACCTAGCTATTATATTTTCTTGTGATCATAAGATCAAAAGAAAGCAAAAAAGCTAAAATTCTAGTACCATTCTTAAAAAATGCAACTTTTTGGCACCACTTTCCGAATATAACTGCGCAAACCCTTTGATTTATATATTTTTGCTATATTTTTTGAACTAATTTTTTATTCTTCCACCATGACATTTTAATATATAAATCTTTTTATCTTTTTTATATATTATTTCTTCTCCTTCAAAATATTCTATATTTCCTGTAACGTGAAATGTATATTTGTATTCTTTATTTTTATATTCTTTTGGTCCTCTCACAGGTAAAATATCATCGTCTCCAACTTTCATTAATGCCGGTCTTAATGCTTTATCAATTGCTTCTTCGCTTAATGTCTCATCTAAAGTGACACCATAATAATTCATTCCCCATATCGGTGTATTATTATTGCTTTCATATACTACTTCTTCTCCCATGAAATTTGTTCCACCAAAATATGTATCATGATATATCATATTTTCATTTTTATATTCATAGTCATGCGATCCTACTCTTGAAGACTGTCCTTTTTTTATATTTTCATTTGCATAGGTTTGTTTTTTTGCTTCAATTAAAAACTTTGAGAATTCTTCATTTGCTTTCTCATTTAAAAGTCTATCTAAATCGTATATTCCTTTTGGCTTTTTATTTTTCATCAACTCGGCGATTGTCAGCACATCTTTAGCAAGTTCTTGAAACCCTATTACTCTACAATTTAAGGGACCAACACGCCAATCATTTATTAGTTCATCATATTCTAAAAACGATTTTATTTCTACTTTTTTCCCTGTTTCTTCTAAAACTCTTTTTGCAATTACTTTTGCTGTTTCACTAGGAATTTTTTTCGTTTTATAATGTGTTTCTATTAATTCTATAATATCTTCATCACTTTTTTTAGCGTATTCTACTACATCATCAATGAATTCTTTTACTTCAAATCTAAAATTTCCACCTCGAAATACTGGTATTATATTTGCTGCTTCTTCCATATCTTTTATTTGATTTTCAGTTAAACCTGCTGTGCCAACAATGATTGGCTTTTTCACTTTTAGAGCAAACTTTAACATTTCATTGAAGCTATCTTTATGTGAAAAGTCCACGATTACATCAAAATCTTCTTTTATATTATCTAATTCATTATAATGATAATACGACGGATTACTTCTACATATGCCGGCGACTATTTCTACTGAATCACTTTGTTTTGCTAACTCTAATGCACACACTCCTGTTCTACCGGTTATTCCACTCCATAAAATTTTTGTTTTTTCCATATACGATCCTTTCTTTGTTTAATAGTTCTACTTTAGAGTCAATTCCTAGGCCAATCTGACGTTTGATATTTTTGTCTTATTTTTTCTATATCTAACGTTCCATGTTCTTGTAAAGGTATTATTCTTGTCATCGTTTCATTTACAAACGCACAACAATGTAAGATTTCAAAGTATTCTGTGTCAGTTTTTAATGTATAATTAATAAAAATATTTGGATGAAATGTGAAGTTCAAGTCTAGATTGTTTTTTCCGTATTCAGTAGTGCTTTCTGTATAGCTTCCTTGTAACATGCATTCTAACAAGCTCGGCCTATCACAGGAACCAATATCACATTCTTCCCTTTTATCAGTGTTGTTGTGAATACTTGGTTCATCAAGATTTATATCTATTCTTTTTATTTTCTGTAATTCATAGATTTTCTTTAAAGTCACGCCATTTACTGATTGGCTCAATGCTAATCCAATACATTTATCAACATCTGTATCTTTATTTATTACTACTAGTCTTACTGGCTTTTGCTCTTTATAAAATACAATAGCATTATGTTTATTTCGAATATTTATATCAGTTCTGCTCACACTTATAATACAATTACAATTTTTTATGACTTTATATGTATCAAAAGGAAGGCAAAAATTTTCTAAGCCATCACTAAAGGAACCGCAAAAGCAATCTAAATGGTTCTCCTGCTGTTCTGTCCATAAATCTATAGAGTTTATTTGCATCATCGTTATCACATCTTTCAAGGATATTCAATTTTCTTTTTTATTAAAAATCATCATTTATTAAAAAATCTATTAAATTTAAGTGTTTTATGTTATTTTGCGAATAGTTTTCTTTATCTAAAGAAATAACATATTTTGGATAATTATCTGTAATTTCTTTAAATGCTCCGAATTCTCTTTCGATTACTTTTTCATCCAGTAAAGTATAGGTTACTTGAATATATTTTGTTTCTTTTTCTTTTTTAGCAATAAAATCTACTTCACCATGTTTTGTTTTGCCAATATATACTTCATAGCCTCTAGTAATTAGTTCATTATATACAATGTTTTCTAATAAAATATATTTTTTTATATCGGTATTATTATTTTTTATCTGTGCAATTCCTAAATCAGTTGCATAGTATTTATTTAGAGTCTTTAACACAGATTTTCCATGTACATCATAACGATATACTTTATTAATAATTAAAGCTTTGCAGAGGGCATCAATATATGTATATAATGTTTCACTGGATATTTTTCTGTATTCCTTTTCCAAATATTTTAAGACATTTTCTGCTGAAAATTCTCTTCCTATTGTATCGATTAAATATTGTAGAATTTTATCAAAGAGTAAAACATCTTGTAAATTAAGTCTTTTTACAATATCCCTTAAAATAATAGAATCATAAACACTATATAGATAATTTTTTATATCTGTAGGATTATTGAATTCGCAGCGATTAGGAAGCCCTCCCCAGTTCGCATAATCCCAGAAAACGTTCATGTCATAAGGATCTTTTTCTGTTAGTAGTATATATTCTTTATAAGATAATGGAAATATATGAAAAAGAACATATCTTCCGGATAACACTGTTGATAACTCATCTGACAGCATCTTACTATTAGAGCCAGTAATAAATATACTAATATTGGGAACAGATGCTCTTAAAGAATTTACTACTTTTTCAAAGCCATCGACATTTTGAATTTCATCTAAAAATACATAGTAAATATTTTTATCTTTGATCTGTTGTTTGATATATGAGTTTAATTTTTTATAATTTCTTAATTCTTCATATTCAATAAATTCAAAATTAATTTCTATAATATGGTCTTCTTTTACTTTCTTTTTCTTTAGTTCTTCAATAATTTGTCCTAAAATAACCGACTTCCCACATCTTCTTATTCCAACTAAAATTTTTACCAAGTTCGAATCATAAAATCCTCTTATTTTTGATAAATAAGTTTCTCTGATAAGCATTTTCTCCACCTCAACCCTATTATATTATCAAATCAGCAAAAAGTAAAGTTATTTCGTTTGAACAAAATAACTTTTTGTTTTGTGATTTATTTTGTTTTGTCAAAATAACTTTTTTTGATTATTTTAGATTTCTTCTAAATATTTTACTTCTTTGTGAAGACTTTTGGCTAAAGCAATTTCACTTTGCGTGCTTTCACCAATATAACCACCAACGTTTATTACAAATATTCCATCTGATATTTTTATCTTTTCTTTATGCATATTACCTAGCAAATTTCCTTCTTCTTTTGTTGGCATATCTTCTTCTTTTAAAGGAAACAATGGTGTTAGAACGATGTTATCCTCTAACTCTAAACGAATAGCTTCACGCATTATTTCTTCTTTAAAATTTAAACTTCCACAAACAGTGATTATTTTCATTTCTTTTTTTTCTTTCTTTTGAACTGGGTTAACCATTATTCTTTTTCTAGTAACCAATCTAGTACGTTTATTTTTCTTATACCATTATAATCTACTTCTGGATCTACATCCATTGTTAAAATGTATTTAGGATAATGGTCATTTATTGACTCTAATGCAGTAAGCTCTCTTGTTAAAGTCTTTTCATCTCTTACTGTATATGCTACTTGAAAATACTGAATTCCTTTGCTATTTTCAGCCATAAAATCAATTTCTTTATCTTCTGATTTTCCAACATACACCTTGTATCCTCGTCTTATAAGTTCTAAATACACAATGTTTTCTAAAACATATCCTAAATCCATGTTTTTTCTACCAAGAATTGCATATCTCATAGTCACATCGGTTGCATAATATTTTTCGCCACTTTGTAAATATTGTTTGCCTTTTATATCGTATCTAGGCACCTTACTAAAAATAAAACTTTCGACTAATGCATTTAAGTAACTTTCGACAGTATGTGCAGATATTTTTCGGCCATTTGATGTTAAAGTATCAGCAATTTTTTTTATGGATAATAAATTTCCAATGCTTGCAAACATAAATTCAGATATGCTTCTTAGTATTCCTGTATCAGATATTTTTTTTCTTGTAGCTATGTCTTTCACAATAATAGTGTTATAGATACTATCTAGGTACAAGTCTATTTCGTCTTGACTATCCAATTTTACAGCATATGGCATCGAACTGTTATTGATATATTTTAAATATAGCTTTTCATCGCCCTCCTGGTTATAAAATCTTACATATTCTTTAAAAGATAACGGTAACATCTTTAATTCTATGTATCTTCCTGATAATAATGTTGCTAATTCTCCGGACAACAGATAAGCATTTGAACCGGTAATGTACTCATCCACATTTTTTTTGATATACAAACCATCTACTGCTTTTTCAAAATCTTTTACTACTTGTACTTCGTCTAGAAATACATAATACATGTCTTTATCTTTTATTTTACTATTTACATAATTATATAATTCTTTGTAATCGTTAAAATCATATTCTGGTGATTCAAGATTAATAAAGATTATGTGATCTTCTTTAATTCCTAGCTGTTTTAAATATTCAATATATAATTCAAATAAAGTGGATTTCCCACATCTTCTGATTCCAGTTACTACTTTTATCAAGTCTTTATCTTTCCAATTTTTTAAATCTTCTAAATACTCTGTTCTTTCTATCATTTAAAATCACCATCCATCATCATTATAATGCTTTTTTTAAAAAAATGCAACAGAATGCATATTTTTTATGAAATCTATATTTTTTTGCAATTTATTTCATTTTTTCGCATAATAAAAAGAAGATTTTTGAAACCTTCTCTAAATATTTTCTTCCCGTAAGGAATTTAAAATGTTTTCTTTTTTGATTTTGGAACTAGAGTACATCATTGTTAGTAAAACGATTAAGAATACTCCTACAATTGCAGCTATCACAGATCCCCATGGAATTAGTATGCCATCAAAGGTAAATGTATAACCCATGCTGTTTGCAATCAAGAGAATTATGACAAATGAAACTGGTAAGGCATATAGTAATGATTTTAGACCAAAGAATAAACTTTCAAAGAAAATCATTTTTTGAAATCCTTTTGGAGATAAACCAACACTTCTTAGTATTGCAAATTCTCTTCTACGTAAATGAATACTTGTATAAATCGTATTAAAGACACTGGTGACTCCAGTAAGTGTTACTAAAGCAATGAACCCATACATTAAAATTTTAATAGCAAGAACATTGTTTTTTTCTTGTTCATAAGTTATTCTTGGAGAAGATAAGTATCCATCGATGGTATTTTGATATTTTTTTTCTAGTTCATTGTAAAGTGTTTCATATTCTTCACTATAAATTGTGATATAGTTTGCAGCTTCGTCTAAATCATAGCTTGTGAATATACCATATTTTTTGGCAAGAGACTCTGATACAAATATTGTTGGAGTATATTGGTCATGGAAATAGTTTTCGAATTGCTGTGTTTTTTCATTGTTTTCAACAAAGTGAACTTTGGCATTCACACAACTATCTTCTACGGAACCGCATAATTTCATCGTATTTAACTCGGTATCAAAAATGCTTGTATGATATGAATGACGATTTCCGTTGTTATAACTGTTATACATAATATCATTTAAGAAGAGAATAGTCTCGTTATCTATCTGGTAGTTTAAAGCTAATTTTTCATATTCATCATCTTCGATAATGATAGCAGTCATTTGTAGTAAATTATTCGGGTCATATTCCATTTCTGTTAGGAATTTAAAATAATCATCTTGATAGATAGAGGTATCTTCAACCGTATATTCTGCAAAACCAAATTTTGAAACATACATATCATTTACTAAAGCATTCGACTCTATTTCGTTCATTATTTCTTGGTTGCTTGTTGAAATGACAATATCATAAGCTGGTAAATCTGTTAGTTCTGTTACCGATAGACCATATTTTAAGTATGTACTAAATGAGATAAATAACACAATACTAATGAATAGAGATAATAATGTAATTCGGTATTTTCTTTTATTTCTTTTCATATTTTTTAAGGCTATCTCACCTTCTACACCAAAGATTTTACGAACCCATTTCGGTGTTTTTACTTTTTTCCGTGGAATTTTTATTTCATCGTTTTCTCTGATCATTTCAATCGCGGTTACTTTGCTAGAACGTTTGGCAGGAATGAATGCTGAAATGTATATAACAACAATCATGAATAGAATTGGAATTGCTACATAATAAGGGTTTACGGTAAATGTTAGAGTCAGTCCCCAAGAATCAGCAATTAGATAATTTAAAACCTGAATTACAATATAAATTCCTAAGAAAGCTCCAAGTACTCCTAATACAATACCAATCAATCCGACAACCAATGCTTCAAAGAATACAGTATATTTGATTTGTTTTGGCGTTGCACCAAGGCTAGAGTATAAACCAAATGATTTTTTTCGTTCCATGGTTGAAATGGCAAACGAATTATAGATGACAATGATTGAACCAACGCTTAGTAAACTTAATACAATAGCAAGAAGTGAGGTGATAGTTTTGTTAACGTTGTCGTATCTTGATATTCCATAGTAATAAAGTAAGCTATCGTGTTCCCTGCAATATGTCAAGTTTAAGTTTTCACAGATCGACTCTGTTGTTTCGTAAGTTTTTCTAACATTCTTGTATTCCACATAGGTTCTATATGACACGATGTCATTACTTTTTGTAGTAAATGCCATGTAGCCAGGAGCTGAATAATTTTCCGATTTACTACGATTTATGATGCCAACTACGGTATATGTTTTTGTCATTTTTGGTTCGATTCTTTCTCCAACTATTGCCTCTCCAGTTTCTTCATCGTAAACGTATGACATTGTTATTTCATTGTTATATGTCTGTATACCTTCTTGTACTCGTGGGCCTATTTCTAATGTAATTGTATCCCCTATTTTTAAATCTACTTCGCCATTTGCTTTGAGGTGTGACGGGATGACAATTTCTTCTTCATTCGTTGGATATCTTCCTTCTAATAGTTCTTCATGAGCAAAATAGGTATCATCCGCTGACGCGATAAACAAATATGGTTTATAGTCGTTGGTACTATTAATATTTGCAAAGCCTACTACTCCATAAGAGTATGTTTTTTCGACTTCTAAATGATTTTTAATTTCGCTTACTTCTTCTTTGGTTACTTCATCAAAATATGCATGATAAGAACCACTTGAAGAGACAGCATCATCTATCATTGCTTGTAAAAATGTTGAAACTAAAAGGCCAATCCCTACCATTAATGCTGTAGATAATGTAATTCCTATGATAGTCACGATTGTTCTTTTTTTGTTCATTAGGAGATGTTTGATGGTAAGTCTATTTAATAACTTCATGGTTAACCCACCTTTTCATCGCGAATGATACGCCCATCTTCTATGGTGATAATCCGACTTGCATGCATTGCTAAATTTTCGTCATGAGTAATCATAATAATTGTTTGGCCATATTTTTTATTGGATATTTCTAATAATTCCATAATTTCATGACTACTTTTGCTATCGAGGTTTCCAGTTGGTTCATCGGCTAGAACTAAAGATGGGTGATAAATTAGTGCACGACCAATACTTACACGTTGTTGTTGACCACCAGAAAGTTCATTTGGTAAGTGATTGACACGATTTTCTAGTCCCAATGTTTTAATTAATTCCATCAAATAATTTTTATCTGGTTCTTTGCCGTCTAGCATCATTGGTAATGAAATATTTTCTGTTACATTCAAGATTGGTATTAAATTATAGAATTGATAAATTAAGCCAACTTGTCTTCTTCTAAAGATAGCTAAATTGTTTTCGTTTAAAGAAAATACATCAGAACCTTCCACGTATACATGACCACTGGTTGGTTTATCAACACCACCTAAAATATGCAAAAGTGTACTTTTTCCAGAACCAGAAGGCCCTACAATGGCGACAAATTCTCCTTTCTCTACCGTAAATGATACATCTTTTAGGGCTTCTACCTCTGTATCCCCTTTTCCATATTTCTTGGATAAATGTTCTACTTTTAAAATTTCCATATGACCCTGCCTTTCATGAACTCATTATACTAAATCTTTATGACTTTTTCGTGACTCTATCATTACAAATTTGTCATAAAAGAAAAATTGGATTTTTCACCAATTCTTATAAAATTTTTTTGCTCGTTTTCAGTGAACTTTTCAGTGAACATTTCAACGAACTTTTCAGTGAATTCTTGAATGTCATTTGACAAATGTTTCTTTCTAAAAAATGCCTCTTATTCATTTAAATTCTGGAGATGTTAAACCCATTTTTTTCTTCATTTTGGTAATTATTTTAAAATTTTTATTCATAATTAAACCACACTTTTATAAAAGTGGATTGTAAATTTTGTGTATTTGTTTTCTTCACTTTGAACTCTTATCGTAGCGTTTGTTTTATCTAAGATGCTCTTGGTTAAGTTTAATCCTATTCCGATACTATTTTTATTAGGACTACTTTTATAAAATCTTTCAAAGATATGAGGTAAGTCACTTTCTTTGATACCACTGCCATTGTCTTCTACTACCAGTTCTACAAACATTGGAGTTTCTTTGGCAGTTAGAGTAACACTTCCTTTTTCTTCAACATGTTCACAAGCGTTTTTGACAATGTTAGAAAGAGCTTCTCGAAGCCAGTAAGCATCTCCAGTAATTTTTATGTTTTTGGGAATATTATATGTTACTTTAATATTTTTTGAGACGATAATTAACTCTAATTGATTGTATACTTCTTTTAGTAAATTTGTTAGAGGAATTGTCTCTTTTTTTAGAGTAATCATGCCACTTTCAATTTGGCTTACTTTTAAAAGAGATGTGATCAGTGTCTCGATGTGAGTTAGGATTTCTTCTTGTTTTTTTATAAATTCTTCTTTTTGAGTTTCATTAATATCTTTGTATTGTAAGGCTTCATTAATTACAAATAAGCTTGTCAAAGGGGTTTTTAATTGATGAGAAATGTCGGCTAGATTTTTAGAAAGTTCTTGTCTATCTTTGGTTGAAGTATCTAGGGCATTTTTTAATTTGCTCGTTACTTTCATTAAGTCATTTTGTAAGGTTTCTAGCTCGCCACTTTGAAAGTCTTTTAAGTTGACATTAATGTTATCTTGCAGTAGAGAAAATAAGTATTTATCAATTTTTTGAATTTCTTTTTTTCTTCTTCTTTGGATAATGATGAAATAAATAATTAAAATAATGGCTAATGCTAGAAAGAACATGATGTAAGTTCCTAATAATATTTGTTCTAATTTTTTTACAGGCTCTAAGTACTCTAGGGTTTCTAAGTTTGTAAAGCCATATTTTTCTAATATTTCACGGTTTTCAGTAAAGTTTTCTTGTTTTATACTTTCAATGATTTCTGTTTCTAATTCAGGGTGATTACTCAAAATTGTCCCGACAATCAAAGAGTTGTTTTCTACAATCAGTTCTTTTGTTTGGTTATATATGTAACATTGTAATGTAAGACCGATAAAAAAGAACAGAATTAGTATTCCTAAAAATATTTTTGTTTCTCTTTTCATAAGTTGCTCCCTACTTTGTAGCCAACTCCTCTTACTGTTTCAATGATTTTTGGACTACTTGGATCTTCTTCTATTTTTTCTCGGAGTCTTTTGATATAGACTGTTAAGGTATTGTCGTTTACATAGTCTTCGTTGACGTCCCAAATATCCGCGAGTATCTGTTCTCTTGTGAAGACGGTTTTAGGGTTGGTTGCTAAAATTAATAATATTTTGTATTCCATGTTTGTTAGAAATAAATCTTTGCCGTTTTTTAGAACTTTGCCACTTCTCGTATCAATTGTGATATTTCCTAGAGTAATGTTTGCTTCATTGTTTTGACTGTTTCTTCGTAAAATATTTTTGATTCTGGAAATTAGTTCTCTTGTTTTGAACGGTTTGGTAATATAATCGTATGCTCCCATATCTAGTCCTTGGACGATACTTAATTCTTCATCGCACGCGGTTAGACAAATTACGGGTACTTTATCTTTCCATACTTTTAGTACTTCAAAGCCATGCATATCAGGAAGATTTAAATCTAAAAGCATTAAATCGAAATTTCCTTGGTAGTTTTTCGCACTTTCGCCATTATTTAAACACTCTACTAGAAATCCTTCTTGGGTTAAACAAAATTCTAGTCCCATCGCGATAGAACTATCATCTTCCACAATTAAAATTTTAGCCATAATATCCCTTCCTTTCTTCGATTATAGCATAAGTATCCAAAAAAAGAGTGACAAAATCGTCACTTCAAAATTCTTTGCTTTTGTAAAGATAGTGGTTTATCCTGGATATAAGGCAACCCATTTTCTAAGGCTATTTCTGCCTTAGTAAGCTCTTGTCCTAAATAAAATGCATGGTCTAAATTACTAATATGGAAACAGCATTGGCTCCTTAAACTCGTCGCACTTGTTCCTCGATATATTCTTTCTAGTACTCCTTCTTTACTAAACAAGGAAACTTCAATTTCATTGTTGTTATTCTCAATAAGAAAATACCCACGTTCATCTTCTTCACAAAAAGAAATATTTTTCTTTATGTGGGATTCTATATCATTAAAATTTCTTTCATAAATATGGGCAGAGCCAGCAATGGTGTTCACATAACCTCTTTCTACTCCTAACGCCTTGCATAGTGTATCTTGAATTTTTAAAATTCCATAAATATTTCTTGGAAAGGCATTATAGACATCATTAGCTCTAAAATATGCGATTAAATATAGTTTATCGTCTTGAATAATTGCTTGATATAAGTCAATACAAGGTACTTCGTCTACAAAATCAATTGTTGGATTCCAAAGTACTGCGACTGCTCTTCTAGAATAGTATTTTTGTTTTAATGTATTTATTAAATAATTTAATTGATCCACTTTATCATAATTACGTAGCCTTTCGCCATAGGTATATTGTAAATCTTCTGGTTTTTCTTTATTCAATAACGTATCTGCATATGATTTTAGTTCTTCTTTCGTAATCCCTAATTGTCCAACCATCGATGGATTACTTAAATCCTCTTCTCGAACGATAATGGAAAGGTTCATCAGTTCTTTTTGTAATTCGTCATAGTCGGATAGTTTTAAATTACCATATGTTCCAATTAATTTTATACTTCTTAACCAAGCTTCTTTTACTGTGTTTGCTCGTACCATGAATCCTATTTTTTCACTCACTAAATTGTCCCTAGTTTCTGTCTTTTCTTTTTCAAAAGAAAGAATATTCTTGCGCCAAGACGTTGGAAAAGTTCGTTGACTTAAAAAGGCATTTAATTCACTGCTTGGAATCACAGAAATATGATTGCGAAAGTAATCACAAAATTCATGAATGCTTTCTTCTTTAAATTGAAATCTTTTTGGAAATTTTATTTCTTCTGTTTGTAAAAAGCCAAGAAATTCTTGAATACTCGGGCAAATACTCGGATGTATGTCTGAATCTTCTAATAATATTAAATGTGAAATTTGAGGATTTAAAAACATGTTTGCTATTATATAATTAATACCATTTGTTGTATATAAAGGACCAATAGAAACAACTTTTGATTTGGCTTCTTCTCTTAATTCTTCAGCAATAATTCGAGGAGTTTTCCAACCTGTGATAATTCCTACACCACTTGATTTTCTTTCGTCAAACAGTACGACATTTGGATAATATTTTATCATGACACCACTCTTTTCTCTTCAAAACGATTATAACATATTTTAAAAAGAGCTAAAACAAAATATCAAAAAAAAAGAAAACCAAAGTCATTTGATTTTCATTGTATAGATGCTTCCACGAATTGTCAGGACAATATCTATTGTACTTGCGTTTTGTATTTCCCCTGGAAGATTAAATACCCAGTAGCCTTCTAGCTCTCTTGGTGTTACATCGGTTGGCTTGGTAGTAACAGTACGATTATCTATGGTATAACGAACGGTTAAAAAGTCATTAATAAATGAGCTTGAGCCACGGCGTGATGTATAATATGTTGTATGAGTATCCATAGAAAACATTCTCTCTAAGACTAGAAGTCTATTTGATGAATTTGAAGTTATTTTATTTCTTAGGGTTTGACAATTAGAATTCTTACAAGACTCATACGTATATTCATAAGAATTGACTATTTGGTAATTTTTGAATTGTAACTGTGTTACTCCAAGTCTTGTTCCTGAGAGTTCTAGTATTTTTTGATAATCTACGGTTCTTACGTCTTCATTGCTAAATACTTTCTCGTAATTTAAATTGACGGTTTTATATGTTGGAGTTATACTACCAATTTCATAAGTAATGGATTCTAATATTTTTAACACAATATCTTGATTGATTAGACCAGGGTCTATTTCATAGGTTAACACATATGTTCCAGTACTTCCGGGAGCAAATAAAGTATCTCTTGTGTAAGGAACACCAAAATCTGGGAAATAAGTTGCTCTATCTAGAGTAGCACTGATACGACGACGGGATACTTCTAATTGGAAGTTGTCATAATCTAGTGTCACAGATGAGGTGCCGTTATTCGTTATTTCTAGGGCAAGGGCTAAGTAGTATTTTCCATCTGATATTACGTTTCCACCGACATCCATATTGGTTAGTATTGAGTCTTCTACACTAACGATCAGGTTGTTATGACGAATGTTTTGTGTTTGGCTATAATGACGGTTGTACACACCAAAATTTAAATAAAGTAAAATGCCTAGTATTACAACAACAATTGATGATAGTATACCAAATGTAAATTTATTTTCTAACACATAATATTTAAACTCTCTTAAAAATCTTCTAAATGTTCGTTTGTATTTGTAGGCATCTTTGCCAATCACTAATTCAAATTCTTCAGAGTCTATGTCACTGATTTCTAGTTCTTTGGCATCTTCTTCAAAATTGAATTTTTTGATATCAAATCCTATCCCTCTTAGAATAGAATATCCTAAAAAGAAAAACTGGGGCAGGTATACAATATAAGTTAAGTCTCTAAATATACGAACGGTTTGGGCTTCGATGGTCGCATTTTCTACACTTCCAAGAACACTGTGGCAAATGGTTAAGGCCACTAGTAAGAAGATGTAGTACACCATCATTCCCATGTAAAATTTTGTGTCTTTTTCTTTTTGGCGCATTAAAAAATAAATGGATAATGCTAATAATATAATTAATAATATTGCGCCATACATAAAGTAATTAATGTAAGTTCCAGCTAAATTTGTCTCACTTGTATAATAGTTTGCTTGGACATAACTAGAAAAAAACGAGGCAATGGCACCAATCCGGATGATTAAGTATATAAAGGGAATACATAATAAAAGATGTATTAATTTAAAGTGTTTGATTAAAAAAGCATATGGTTTTTTTAAAATCATAATGTATCCCCTCTTATCTTCTTAAATTATACCATGAAAAAAGAAAAGTGACTACATGCTTTTTACTTTTCTTTTATGAACGAGGATTTACTAATACTTGTCCTTCTGATAAATAAATGACTCCATTCTTTTTTACTAAATCCTCACTCGATATTTTAAACATATTGGCAACAATGTCTAAGGTGTCCCCATCTTTGGTAATGTAATAACTATACCCAGTCTTAGGGATGACTATTTCTTGACCTGGATAAATATACTCTTGCATGGATAGTCCGTTTAGGCCTGCTAATAATTCAGGATTAATATTGTAACGTCTTGCTATACTGTATAAGGAGTCTCCTTTTTCTATTGTGTAATAATTATAGTAGTTTTGTTTATTTGATGGAGTTATTCCATTATTTTCTCTTACATTTTCATTTGTTTGAAACATTAAAAATCACTTCCTAGTAATAAGATATGTGAAAGTGATTTTTTGGTTAATCGATAAAGATGACATTTTGAGAATTAAAGTTCCATTCAAAATAATTCATGAGTAATCGCTCACCAGTAGATTCGCTAAAGTAATACAAGTTATCGTCAATTAAATAGAAGACATCGTTATTCTTTTCACTTACGATACTTGTTGGAGATGTTTCTCTTATTTTTTTCTGGTATCCATCATATACTGCATATAAACCATGATCTGTGAGTGTATACTCTAAAACGTTTAACCCTGTAAAGGTATTATCTTGGTAAATTAAACGATTCATTGAAACATTTGTCCAGTCATTTTGATAGATGATTCCACCAGAATTTTCTGTACCTACTCGTTCTTGGCTATTTTTTTCTACATTTAGTTTCCATTCTACTTTTTCATGCTTGTCTACTAGATAGAGTTCGTTATCATAGACACCTAGAATTGCACTGTCAAAATAAATGCTCGTATCTAAAATCCACGTCGATGTTTTGCCAGTATTCATGTCTAGTAGATAAACTGTATCAAAATAGTATTTCGCATTATAATCGGGAATTACTAGAATTCCTCCTACTTGTGTAATCAAAGTTGGATTATAAATGTCTTCATTAAATAGAGTAATGGTTTCTTCTACATCTTGACTTAGACGATAAAATCCACGATAATTCCAAATATAATAATCAAAGTAATCATCATTATAAATATTGATATTATTATAAGTTTTTATAATTTCATTATTTGATTCTGCTTCTGTTTTTTCTAATTTTTCTTTCATACTCTCTGAAGTCAAATGATAAGAAATTTGTCCTTCTTCGTTATAACACAACGGATCAAATCGTACTTTATTACTAGAAAGAACAAGGCATGTTTCATTCTCTTCTTGATATTCGGTTATTTGTTTTATAATTTTTTTCGACGTAAAATGTTGATTATTTATTAAAGAAAATAATTCGGTTTCTCCTTTTTTTAATACAAAGGAATAATAATTTGAGTCCTTATGATAGCTTTCTATGATTTCAAACTCATCGATATTATAAGTTACAGTATAATCTCTTTTTTTAAACATTAGAAATAACACAATTGCGAGAATTAGAATCATAATCAGGAATAAAATGAGTCTTCTTCTTTGTTTAATTTGGATTTTCTTCATAATAATACTTCTTTTTTTCTTCCATCATAAAGGATGATATCACAGTTTCTAATTCTTGAAGAGATTCTTTGGATAAGTGTGAAATTATCACTTTTTCACGAGCTGTATCAATTACCACTTTTCCCCAGAATAAACTGTCAAACACTTGCATATCATTATATAAATCTGGAGTGACACTATTAAGAGCATAACCAATCAGCACTCTTTTTTGGCCAATCAATAGTCTTTTGTTTGTAACTGCTACTACTGCAGTTTGAAATATATCAAACAACCCTTCCCCTTTTTGGCCGGCAAAAGCAAACGTTACTTCTTCATCCGGGTTTACATGCATATCGATAACATTGGCATTTTGAAATAATCGCCATGCAACTGTTCCGGAATACTTTTTCTTCCATTTTTTTACTAGTTCATAACAAGTCATTGTAAATCACTTCCTTTAAAAATATTATAACTTTTCTTTCTTAAAAACACAAATAAAAAAGAAGCATTTATTCTGCCTCTTTCGTATTTCCAGTCCAAGTCCAACCTTCTACTTCTTTTTCTTTACTCCAAATCGTTTCGGTTGTGGAAGCAGCGATATCGTTTTCGGTTGCTAATATCCGGTCTCGTGAGGTTTCACGGTAGCAAATATTTCCTTCCAATGAATACCCGCTTGGGCAACTATAAGCTATAAATTCTGTCTTTTCAGGTGTGATACATCTTGTTCCTTCTAAGACGGCGTCACTTTGTTCACAATAATAGTAAGCAGCAGTTGTTGTTTCTTTATAACAAGTTGTGTTTTTTCCACTACCCCGAGCAGTATAGCCAGATGGACAAGAATAGATGGTACCATCATCTACTACAATGGCATCTACGGTTTTTGTACACTTATTCGTACTTGTTAATGTATAACCTGAAGCGCAAAAATAATTTTTAGTAGAAATTTTTTCGGCAGCTTCATAATGATAACAGATGACAGTGTTTCCTTCTGACCTTCTAGAATAGCCCCTTGGACATGTTCCATCTTCAGAAACATTTTGCGTAAATACACATCTTGCTCCAGTTAGGGTCCCACCATTTGGACAACGATATGTATTTTCTGTTCGATATCCTGCGTCTACTTGTCTTGTACATTTATTGCCAGATAAGGTGTAACCACTGGAACAACGATAAGTAGGGGTTCCACTCGTTACAATTGGGTCTACATACTCATAATTTGTATCACTAGATTTATAAATTGCTGGGCGATTTTTTTCTGGAATTACACGATATTTTGGCGTTGCTGAAGTTGTTTCAATCGAAGTTTCTCCAATACAATATCTTCCGGAATTCATATAACCTTCTGGACAAGTATATCGACCTTTAGAAACAACACGTTCTAGTTCATATAATATGGTGGTGTTTTCTTCTGAAGTAGACTCTTCAAATGTCACATCATATGTAGCACTTTTATTTTCTTCTCCACACATTAAATAGACATTTAAATCGTAATGGGTATTTTCTTGTTTTACTAAAGACACATAGCTTTCGTCACCGTTACAAACTGTTTTATTTTCTTTTAGTTCTTCGATTAGACTGCCATCTATCATATCTTTTAAAGTTAACACAATTTCCTCATTTTCTTCTGTTGAACGATGTGTATCTACTTTAAAATAGGTGTATCCTACCTCTCTCATTCTCTCCATATTATCTTCGAAATTATTATGGCTAGTCGCATTTCTAATTTTAGTCACAACGAAAATCACGATAAAAGCAATTACTAGAAAAATACCTAGTTTTATTAGAATGGAAATATAATCTGCTTTAATTCCTAGTACTTTTTTTGTTTCCTTTTTCGTTTCGTTATTTTCTTTTGGCGTTGTTGTTGCTTTTTCTTTTGGTGTCTCTTCTTTTTTGATTGATTTTTTTTCTTTTGTTTTTGGTTCTTTCGGTTGATTCGCTTTTTTTGTTGTTTCTCTAAAAAATCTTTTTTCTGCTTTTTGTTTAGCTTTTTTTACTTTTTTTTCAGGAATTTTTTCTTCATACATAAGATTATCCCCCTTTAAATAGAAATCTTAGTTGTATCATAACGCATATGCTTTGAAAACGCAAGAATTTTGTGATATAATCTATATATGGGGCAGTAAATGGTTTCGACAACAATTACTAGTTTAGACTGCAGGTAGTAGGCATACTTTAAATGCAACAATTAAAATTAAATGACGAGAATAACTCAGTCTCTTCTTTCGGAGCTTTCGCTCCTGTAGCTGCTTAATTTAAAGCGAATAAGAAGGCTTTTATTCACTTTCTCTTATAGGGTGTTTAAAGGTTCATAAATATAAGATATATAAAGTTGTTTGCTTTAGATAACTTTACGAATATTCATAAAGCTCGTATAAGAATTTGGTGGGTTGGATCCGATTCTTATATTAAATGAATTCCAACTAAACCTGTAGACGTTTAAATGTAGGATTGTTTGGACAGGGGTTCGACTCCCCTCTGCTCCACCATGGGTGATTAGCTCAGTTGGTTAGAGCACTTGCGTCACATGCAAGGGGTCATAGGTTCGAGTCCTACATCACCCACCATAGGGAAATCCACTCGAACTTTTTATAAGTTTCGAGAATAAATAGACAATCAATTCTAAATTAGGATTGATTTTTTTCTTGTTTAGAAAAAGGTCTTTCAAAGAAAGGATTGATTAAAATGGTAAATGTTACCAAGCAAGAAGTTAGAATGGAAGAATCATTAAGAAAGAGATTAGAGTTTATATGTGAGTTTTGCAGGGTTAAGCCAATTATTATTAATGGTAATTTAAGAACCATAGATAAAACTAATCTTACTTATCTAGAACCACATAGAATTATAATTAATGATATAACCTTTTTAGCTTTTAATTATTCTAATGAAATATTTATTGAAAACTTAAATAATAAGATTAAATTATCTGAATTAGAAAAATATTTAAAACATAACTAATATCTATACCCTAATCAGGAAATTGACAAAATGAACTTTTAAGTATATTATATAAAACCAATAAATGACAAGCAGTATCCGTCTTTTATTAAAAAAGGAGGTACACTATGGTTATTATTTACAGCCATGCAAAGAAATAAGTGACTTTACACTTATTTTTTTGTGGCAACTAATTCAGCAAATGTATAAGGATTTCC
>DVHP01000120.1 GCA_018711945.1 Candidatus Ventrenecus avicola | reverse complement strand
GACCCTCTGCTTGTAAGGCAGATGCTCTAACCAACTGAGCTAAACGCCCGTTTCAATTGACACTTTAAATATTACCAAAATTGGTTATTAATGTCAATTGTAATTTTTCATTTTTTATTAATTTTATTCAAAATTTTCAAAATATTGTTGATACCAGACAATAAAACAGTAAATATTGTATATTT
This sequence comes from Candidatus Ventrenecus avicola, assembly GCA_018711945.1. Taxonomy (GTDB): domain Bacteria; phylum Bacillota_I; class Bacilli_A; order RF39; family UBA660; genus Ventrenecus; species Ventrenecus avicola. The sequence continues at coordinate 7,499 of DVHP01000120.1, read as the reverse complement.
TTCGACCATTATTCTCTTTTTTATGATAATGATTTTCTAATAGTTCGTTGATATATTTTTGGTCAAAAAATTTTGGAACAAATGATAAATTGAAAGCATCATGAACTTTTTGATAAAATTTTTCTTCGCGAATCCATTTTGAAAATGGAACTGGAAATCCACATTTTCTTCTTTTTGACCACTCTTCTGGAATTTTATGTTCACTAATACGTCTAAAAATATATTTTGTTTGTTTGTCTTTTAAAAGAAATTTATTCGGAAGTGTACGTGCATAATTGAATACTTCGATATCCATAAGTGGTGTTCTTAGCTCTATAGAATGAGACATACTCATTTTATCTGCTTTCAAAAGAATGTCTTGTGGTAACCAAAAATGGAAATCAATGAACATTTTTTTGGTAAGTTCTGGTTCTTTTTCCACCTTTTTATAATATGGTTCTAGAACACTTGCAATCGTTTCATCATTTTTTAAGTCATCTGCTAGTATTTTATTTGCTTCCCACTCTTCCATGAATGTGCCATGGCCAATGTATCTTTCGTTAAATGGAAGGCCATATTTCACTAAGGTGTTTCTTCCTGGAAAATGTGGCAGATGTTTGCAGATATTTCTTATTCCTCTTCTAATGAATAACGGAACTTTCAAATATATTCTTAATGCAAGTGGGTCATTATACTCGTTATAGCCACCAAACATTTCATCAGAACCTTCTCCAGCTAACGCTACTTTTACTTGTTTTCTTGTTAATTCTGATAAGAAATATAAAGGTACGGTAGATAGATTAGCGTGTGGTTCATCCGTATGCCATTCTACTTTTGGTAAGGCATCAAAGAAATCTTCTGGGCTGATTTTTTCCCGAAAGTTTTTGATTTTTAACATTTTTGATAAATCTTTAGCGTAATCTGTTTCGTCAAAGCCTTCATAAGAGAAGCCAACAGAAAAAGTTTTATCTGGTTTGGCAACACTTACAACGTATGATGAGTCTACTCCTCCGGAAAGGTATGCTCCGACCTCTACATCGCTGGTTGTTTGATGGTAATAGATTGAGCTTTCTAGGACATTGGTAAGTTCGCTTTCCATTCTTTCAAAGTTTTTTTTCTTGTTTTTATCAAATGAAACTTCAAAATAAGGTTTTACTTTCAATTTACCGTTTTTGTAATGAAAGTAATGACCTGGTTTTAGTTTATAAACATTTTTAAAGAACGTTTCTTCTTTTACAGAATATTGGAAAATCAAGTACATTTTTAAGGCATCTTTGTTTACTTCTTTTTCAAAATCTGGGTGTGCTAGAAATGATTTTATTTCAGACGCAAACATGAAAACATCATCTTTATAGTAATAGTAAAATGGTTTCATTCCAAAATGGTCTCTGGCACCGATTAGTTCATCGTTTTTTTTGTCATAAATTACAAAGGAAAACATTCCTCTTAGTTTTTCGTAGAGTTTGTCTTTCCAAGCATCATAACCATGTAAAATGACTTCCGTATCTGTTTTGGTTTTAAATTTATAGCCTTTGCCTTGTAACTCTTCTTTTAAGCTTTGATAATTGTATATTTCTCCATTAAAGACAATGACTAATGATTTATCGGCATTATAGATTGGTTGGGATCCGCCTTCTACATCTATAATAGATAGTCTTCTATGACCTAAGGCTACCTTGTCATTTACAAAGTACCCTTCTCCATCTGGTCCACGGTGTTTTATCATATCTGCCATGTTTTTAATAATTTCTGTTTTTTCTTTTTTCTTTTTTTGGTCTATAAACCCTACAATTCCGCACATAATTGCCTCCTTGTTACTTATTATAATACATTTTTCTAAAATTCTACAAATTTCTTTGTTTATTCTTTCCAATAACTGTCTTTATATTCTTTTTGGTAATGCCATAGTCTTTTTTTCATCATTAGAAATCTTAAGAAGTTTTTGTCTTCTTTGCATTCCATTGGACTTACTCTTTTACGCCACATTTTTAAGGCTTTTTGTTTAAATTTGTCATTGCTTACATATTTTTTTATAATTTTTTTTGGAACAAAGGAAAGTAAGATTTCCCCTTTCAAATCTTTTTTTGGTAACTCTTCTTTTTCGATTAAATCTTTTACAAGTGTTTCTACTAAGTTTGCGCCTAGAGGAGAGATATAGTAGCTACATCTTCCTTGACGGGCATTGATTTCTAATACTTTGAATGTCTTTGTTTTTTCATCGTATTTCATGTCAAACTCATAGAAGCCATTCATTCCTAAGGTTTCCATAAATGTGATAATTTTCTCTTTCATTGGTTCTGGATCTATCCCAAAGGTATTAAACCCATTTATTAAGGCAGCAGCATTTCCAACCATGCTTTTACTTCTTTCTTGAATTCCAATCTGGGCAAAGCTAATTACTTTTACTTTGCCTTTTTTATCGACGTAGACGACTGAGTCAAATAGATGCGAATCGTCTCCGGCAATAAACTCTTGTAAAATTAGTCTATCTTTGTATCCTGCTTTTTTAATGAGTTCAATGGTTCTTTTTAATTCTTCTTCACTATTTAGTTTAAATATCTTGTGTTTTCCTGCAAACTCTAAGTGGTTGTATTCTACGACATTGGCTGGCTTTAAAATCATTGGGTAGTTCATGGTTGGAATGACTGTACTTTTTGTTGTATCAAAGTAATAGGTTTCTGGAAAATCTAAGGTAGAATGTTTATAGGTTTTGTAAAATTTTTCTTTGTTAGTTAGTGTTACTAAGACACTTTCTGACTGGTTTGGAAAGATAATGTTTTCTAAAAATTTTTCTTTATTTCTTGCAATATATACGGAATAGGTTTCGTTGGTACTAATCATTAAAATTTTATAATTTGCATTTTCTTTGGCATAGGTATTTACGTATTCTATAAACTTTTTTTCGTCCCATAAATCTTCGTGATACTCAATGGTTAAGATATTGGAAAACTTTGTAAATGCAAGTCTATCTTTGGCAATTAAATGGGCTTTTTTGTGATATGCAACGTATGCACATCTCGCCATATAATAAGCATTTGCATCACTGCCTAGTATTAGTACTTTAAACTCTTTCATAGGACTCCTCCTTAATATGTGATTTCTTCTTCGATATCATTACTTCGATGAACACGGACGACACGGTCACTAATTTGGTTGAATAAATGATAACTATTTAATCCAAGACGTCTTGTTACACTAGAAATTGGAATGGTACGACCAAATATTTCTACTTTTGTACCAACTTTGATGGGTGTTTCTGAGTAAACCATAATCATGTCCATACAATCTGATACGATTTTGTAACGTTTACTTTCAATGGCTACTTCTTTATAATCTTTGGTTACTCCATCGGCATAACCCACTGGTAGTGTTAAAATGTAGCCGTCTTCTTTTATAGGATAGGCGTTGTACCCTACGATGTCGCCAGCATGAACTTTTCTTGTACTTATGACCTCGGTATACAAAGACATTGCTGTATTTAGTTTTAAATCATTTTCTAGGAATGTCTTACTACATTCATATTTCTTTTGGTAATGGGTTCTTTTTAGTTTTTGTAATTTGCTTCTTAGTGATGTTCCTTCTTTTCTACTTTGTGAGAATCCATACATAATAATTCCTAAGCGTACTGCGTTCGCGTATTCTAATTTTGGATGGTTCACTAGAGTTAAACTTCTTCCTAAATGAATCATTGGAATTTCTTTGAAATCAATATTTTTTGTAATATTTAAAAATTTCTTTACTTGATTATCCCAATGGGGGTCCATTACTCCAGATGTTGCAAAATGAGTAAATAATCCTTCTACTACAATTTTTTTGTGTTCTTTTAATAGTTTTAGGGCTTCGTCTAGTTCTTTTCTTGTTTGAAATCCTAAACGGTTCATCCCAGAGTCTACAGCTAGATGCACTTTTAGTTCTGAATAAATATCTTCTTTTAATAGTTCTTTGGTATATTCTAAGGACTCGACTGTTAGAGTGATATTGTTGTTAATGGCATCACTTACAAACTCTAGGGAAATCGGCTCTAATATTAACACTGGGTAATCTGTATATTTTCTTAAAGCAAGAGCTTCTTCCAATGAAGAGACCGCGAAGTAATTGATTCCTCCTCTTATCATATCTAGAACACATTTCATTCCATGATGATAAGCATTATTTTTTACAACACCTATATAATACTTATAATCTGGATATTTTTTTTTGATTTCTTTTATATTATTTTCTAAAATATTTCCATCTATGTATGCATACGTTTTTCTTTGCATGTTTTCACCTTCTTTACCACCCTATTATATCAAAAAAGAGGTTCTCTTTATAGAGAAACCCCACTTTAGTTGACAATAGAAATGAAAAAAATTAGATGTGTTTCTAATTTTCTCTTGTAATTTTACGGTCTAATATCATTTGGTTTATTTCTTGGCCTGCGGTTAAGCAAATATACATATCTGCACTTTGATTATTTTTAAAATAGTCACTATTTTCTCTAAAGTATTTTCTTGATAAATTATAATAAGCTTTCATTACGGCAAATTTTTCCGTATCATTTTGTGCTTCTTCAAAAAGTTTGGAAATATTTTCTCCTGATAAAATTTTAAGTTCTTTTTTGGCTACTTGACATTCTTGTATTAGTAAACCTTTGAAAGGCGAAGTACAAGTATCTTCTATTATATTTTGTTCGGTATTAGTTTTTAGTGTTTGGACGTCAAGTTCTTCTTCATCATAATAGGCGTTGGTATTTTTTTGTTTATTTTGATCGTGTGATAACGCAATATCAAGACTCATTTGAGCAAAAAATGCTCCATGACAAGTTGGATTCGTTACCAATAAAACTTTTAGAAATGGTATATTTTCTTTAGCTACCTCTTCTATTAATAATTCCTGTTCTTTTGCAGCGCTTATTAGTAACTGTGTTTCTTCTTCGGTTAAATGATACTCCTTACTAGAGTGACCACAGCAAATGCATTCTAAGTGTCCGTCTAGAGCCACGAATACATGAGAACAATTGGGTTTTCCAAAATTTTCAAAAGGAATTTGGATTAATAATTTTTTTAAATCTTTTTTCATTAAATATAGATTTCTTAATATTGCTCTATAGTCTACTACATCTAGCCAAATACGATTTAATTTTAAATAAAGATCTTTTTGTGCTTGTGAACTTGTTGGGGATAGTGTTTTTTCTAACATTGTAAATATTTGATATTTTTCTTCTGTTGTCAATTTTCGAGAATTTGTCTTTTGTTCTATTTTTCTAATTTTTGTTTCTTCAATTTTTATTTGATTTTCTAGCTTTATTGCCCGTTTTAATATAGGGCTATTTTGACACTCCACATTCTCCTCCTTGTTTTATTTTCATTCTAAGATCTTGTTTTTCGTTCTAATATCATTTGATTCATTTCTTTATTGACTGTTAAATAAATATAATTGTCAATATCTTCCTCTGTTTTAAAATAGCCACTTTCTTTTTTAAACTGTTTTTGAGATAAATTATAGTATGCTTTTAATGCGAGAAATTTGGTTTGCTCATTAAATGCATTTTTAAAAAGTTCTTCGGGTTTTACTCCCTCTAAGATGAGAACTTCAAATTGTGATGTTATACATTCTTCATAGGCTAAATTTTTAAAGCCGATTAATCTTTCTTTTGTTTCTTCCTCTAGCGATGAATTTTTGATTTCTAAAATAGATTCTTGGATTTTGTTTTTTTCTTCTTCTGCTTCTAGTATCAGATGCAAACCTTCATGAGGACTCATATAGCTTTTGCCGTTTGTTTCTTTTACCTTTTTTAATATTTCTTCGTATTCTAAGGCTGTCGTTGGATGAAACATTTCTTTTATTTGCATTAGAAGTGGGATATTTGTTTCTTTTGCATTTCGCACAAGAAGACCCTTTACCCAAGCTGATTTTACAAGCCATAGGGCTTCTTTTAAGTAAAGTGGGTAATTTAATGTAGTGTCTCCACAGTTAATGCATCTTAAGGTGCCATGGCTTTCCACAAAGATATGGTGACATGCTAGGGCGCCAAAGTTTTCAAAGGTAATATTTTCCTTTAATATTTCTTCTTCTTTTTCTTCTAAATTTCTTAAACGTGCTGCTTCTGGCACTGTCCAACCATTTTTAAAAAACATATTTTTATTCTTTTCCATATTACACTCCATTTCTTAATTTTATTCTAGCAGATTGACAGTTGTTTTACAAGCATTTATAATAGTTGCCATGGACAAAATTTATGTAAATCACTATGAACTGGATGAAGAACAATTAAAACCAATTCTCGATCAAGCAAAGTATTCTATTATTGTGGCTGGAGCAGGTTCTGGTAAAACTCTTACTTTAATTGGTAAAGTGAAATATATTTTAGAGAATCATCTTTTACGACCAGAAGAAATTTGTATGATTTCTTTTACAAATGAAGCGGTGAATCATTTAAAGGACTCTGTTAAAAAGAACTGTGGTGTAGACATTCCTATTTTTACCTTTCATAAACTTGCTTTGGATATTTTAAAAAAAGAAAACATTGTTTATCAAATTGCTAGGGAGGATTTTCTATCCTATACTATTGAAGAATTTTTTCGCTCTAAATGTTTTGGAAATGATTTTTTAATCAAAAAATGTTATCAAGTCTTTGACATTCCCTCTTTCTTTTCGTGGGAGTCTCTTCTAAAATCTCCGAAATTTTTGGGAATCAAGAAAAATATCGCTACTTTTATTAATCTTTGTAAGGCGAATGGATATTTTCAAAATGATTTAAAACATATTTTAAAAATTGCCAGAAAAGAACCACTCCTTTATTTAATTTATGCGATTTATCTTTGTTATGAAAGTAATAAGGAAGCTTCTGCTATTCTAGATTTTGATGACATTATTTTAAAGGCAACAGAATATTTAAAAACACATTTAATCTCTTTACCATATAAGATGCTTATTATCGATGAGTTTCAAGATACTTCTCTTTGTAGATTTCAACTCATAGAAGAAATATTAAGACTTACCGATGCTTCTTTGTGTGTCGTTGGAGATGACTATCAATCTATTTATCATTTTTCTGGATGTGACTTAACTTTATTTCTCAAATTTACCGAGTATTATCCAACTGCAAAGGTTTATAAACTAGAGAAGACATACCGTAATAGTGATGAACTTGTTAAGACTGCAGGAGAGTTTATCAGGAAGAATCCCAACCAAATTCAGAAGGAACTTACGAGTACTAAGCATTTAGAAAAACCAATCAAACTTGTTTTTTATAAAAACACCGATACTGCACTAGAAAAGATACTTCAAAGAATACCAGAAGATAAAAAAATTTTTCTTTTGGGACGTAATCGTTTTGATATTAAAAAATATACAAAAAAACTTTCTTATATAGAAAAAGAGAATCATCAGATTGTATTTGATAAGTTTCCTCATTTAAACATTCGTTTTTTAACAGTGCATTCTTCTAAGGGATTAGAAAGTGACGTTGTGATTCTTCTTAATTTAGAGCATACATTGTATGGGTTTCCAAGTTTAGTGAAAGATGAGAAAATACT
>DVHP01000119.1 GCA_018711945.1 Candidatus Ventrenecus avicola | reverse complement strand
GGGATATAGACTAATCATCTATATTCCTAAAATATTTTAATACAACTCTATTGCAAGAACAAGAAAAATTTTGATTTTTTCAAACTTTTTGTTCTGTCTTGTACTAGTTTGTATTGTTTTAGAGTATTTTATCCGTATAGGAAAAATTTTGGCATTTTACATATATTGACACTAAAAAAGTAGATTCATTGATCTACTAAGATAACATCGGTTCCAATCTTTTTTATTTCTTTTAAAGTAATATTGTGTTCTTCATTTGCTTTCCAAAATCGAAAAAACTTTCGGTCCATCACAATAAAGTATTCAATCAGACCTTGTTCATTCATCTGGGCATCGATAATTCTTCCTAGTTTTTTCCCAGTAGAAATTCCAATAACATCTTTTCTTTGTAAATCTGATAAATTCATCATACCACCTATTAAAGGATATGCAAAAAAAGAGAAATTACTCTTCTTTCTCTAATACTTGTTTCATTCCGATGTATGGTAATAATGCACAAGTCTTACGATGACCTTGACTTTTTATATCGTAGTACGCATTCGCGTCCCCTAAAAGTTCTTTGTTATAATTTTGTCCTTCGACCATACCTTCGAACTCTTGAATATATTCTAAAGCTTCTTTTATTGTCTTTCCAATTAAATTTTCTATCATAATCGAAGTAGAAGAAATACTAATCGCACAAGCTTCTCCCATGAATGTAATATCTTTGATTTTACCTTCTTCTATTTTGACATATATATCTAAATTATCTACACAAGAAGAATTCGCGGTATTTACTTTTTGATACCCTTCTTCTTCTGGGTATTTTCTATTCTTTGGATTACTATAATGCTTCATAATAATACTTCTTTTTGTTTCCGTATCCATTAAATCATCTCTTCCATAATCTTTTCTTTATTTTTTAATAACTCTACTAATGCATCAATATCACTCTCTGTATTATAAAAATAAAGGCTCACTCGTAAGCTATTAGAAACACCGACTTCTTTTTTTAAGTTTTTAGCACAGTGATTTCCTGCTCTAACACATAAATTATATTTATTTAAGTAATATGCGACATCTTGTGAAAATACTCCATCAACATTAAAAGAAATAATTCCACTGTCACTTTCAAGATTTAAAATATCAATATATGGAATTTCTATTAGTTTATCAATGGCATACTTTCTTAAGTTCTTTTCATATTCTGAAATACGTTCCATACCAATGCTTTCTAAATATTGAATCGCTTCTCCAAGACCTATTACCCCAGCGATATTCGGGGTTCCTGCTTCTAACCTTGTTGGAAGTTCTTTTAAATAGATTTCATTCGCGTTATCAAAAGATTCGTTCATTCCTCCCCCGTAGTTTTGAGGGTCCATTTCTTCTAAAAGTTCTTTTTTGCCATATAAGACTCCTACCCCTGTTGGTCCACACATTTTATGACCAGAAAAAGCTAGAAAATCCACGTCTAACTCTTCAACATCTGTCTTTCTATGAGGTACACTTTGAGCGGCGTCCATCACAACAAAGATGTTATTTTGATGGGCAAGCTCGCAAATTTCTTTGATGGGACGTTCATCTCCCAAAACATTGGTAATACAAGCGAGACTTATCACTTTTGTTCTTGGCGTAATCGCATCCCGTACATTCTCAATCGTGACATAATGATCATCATCTAAAGGAATATAACGCACGACAATTCCTAATTTCTTTTCTAAAATAAACCAAGGAATTACGTTAGACGCATGTTCACTTTGCGTGATTAAGACCTCGTCTCCTGCTTCTAAGAATTTTCCAAAAAAGCCAAAAGCAATCATGTTTAAACTCTGTGTTGCCCCACTAGTAAAGATGATTTCTTCTTTGTATTTCGCATTGATAAATTTCCGGACAAGTTCCCGGGCATTTTCATATTCTTGATCTACTTTATAAGAAATATCATAATCTCCCCGATGCGCATTCGCTGAATAATTCTCATAATAATCTCTCATTTTATCAATCACACATTGTGGTTTTAAAGTAGTCGCCCCATTATCTAAATAAATAATGTCTTTTTTAAGCATTGGAAAATCTTCAAGATTCACACTATCCCTCCTTCCTCATTTCTTACTTTAATATATTTGCTTTCGCAAAATTTGGCACGTTGTTTATCACATGATACCCTTATTTTATCAAAAATCTATAGAAATAACAAATGATAAATATCTTTATATTGTTTTACAAAGACAATATGCATACTATCACGAATTTCTTTTGGAACTTTTTTCACATCCATTTCATTCGCTTTGGGTAAATAAATCGTATGGATTTGAGAGTTATATGCACTGATGACTTTTTCTTTAATGCCTCCAACTGGTAAAATCTCCCCTCTAAGTGTCATTTCTCCTGTCATCGCGATATTACTCGGTACCTTTTTATTTGTATAAAGACTAATTAAACTTGTCGTGATGGCAACTCCAGCACTAGGGCCATTTTTAGGAATAGAACCCTCTAATACATGAATATGAACATCTTTTTTGGAAAAGAAAGATTCATTAATTTGAAAGTATTTCGCATTAGCTTTTAAATAACTCATGACGACATTTAAAGACTCTTTCATCACGTCTCCGAGTAACCCCGTCATGACTACTTTTCCAGTGCCATCATATAAGGTTGATTCAATCGGCATGACAAACCCTCCAACACCAGTAACCGCAAGACCATTCACTAGCCCGCTCGTGTGTAACTTTGGTCTATAGTCTCGAAAAGATAAAGTCTCATCTAAATATTTTTTGATATCTTTTTTTTCAATGATAACATTTAAGTTTTTCTTATCTTTCACACTTTCCATAATAACTTTTCTAAGAATAGTTTCTAATTTTCTTCTTAAATCTCTTACCCCTGCTTCACTTGTATAATTTAAAATAACTGATTCTAAAGCTTCATCGGAAAAAACTACTTCCTCTTCTGATAAATGATATTCTAAATAAATACTTGGAAGTAAATACTCTTTGGCAAGTTTAAGTTTTTCTAATGTCGAATAACTAGAAAGTTCTATAATTTCTAAACGGTCTCTAAGTTCTAAGGGAATATCTTCTTTGTAATTGGCTGTTAAAATAAATAACACATGACTTAAATCAAACGGTTCTTCTAAATATGCATCCATAAATGTTTGATTTAGATTAGGGTCTAACACGTCTAGTAAAACACTTGCTGGGTCTCCTTTATAATCTTTGACCATCTTATCTACTTCATCAATGAGTAACACCGGGTTTTTACTGCCACATTTTTGTAAGGCTTGAATAATTTTACCAGGTGAAGAACCTAAGTATGTTCTTCTGTGACCCACAAGTTCTGCTGAATCATTTAACCCCCCAACACTAATTTTATAAAACGTGCGATGAAGACTTGTCGCGATAGAAGAAGCAATCGTACTTTTTCCAACTCCAGGAGGTCCGACCAAACAAAGAATAGGACTCGTAAGCATTGGATTTCTTTCCCTCATCGCTGCATACTCTAAAATACGCGTTTTTACTTCCTTTAAACCATAATGACTTTTATTTAACGTACTTTTAATATAATTTAAATCTGTGGCTTCGATACTCTCATCATTCCAAGGAAGAGAAAAGAAAGTTTCCAAATAATTTCTCACAAAAGACATATCAGGACTCATTTCATTCATAAGTTCATATTTCTGAATTTCTTTTTCAATTTTTTGCTTAGTTCGATTTGGAATATCTAAAGAAGCAAGTTTTTCACGATACTGCATCGCTTCTTTGTTTTGATCTCCACTCTCCCCAAGTTCTTTTTGCAACTCTTTTATTCTCTCTCGTAACACAAATTCTTTTTGACTAGTCTCCAACTCCTTTTGAACAGCCACATTAATTTTTTGATCTAATTTTAAAATCTGTAATTCGACAATAAAATCTTCGATTAAATTATCGGCTCTTTTTAAAGAATTAATTTCTTCCACATAACTCATTTTTTTCTCTAAATGCATTGGCAAGAAAAAAGCCAAACGATCAGTAATCTCATCTAAAGACATATGTTCTTGGATTTCTTGTAAGATAGAATTATCAATCATTGGAGAAGTCTTAACATATTGTTTTAACAATTTCAATAATTCTCTTTTTCTTGAAATTTCATCTGTTTCGTTTAATTTTGGAAGTTGGGGAATATAATAATCACATTGTAACGCTTCTTTAATATTAGGACAATTATAATATTTCTGTACTTTAATGCGACGGTTACCAATTAACGTAATTCTTTCGTGATTAGGCGACAATTCAATTCGTTTTACAATACTTGCTTCTACAGCAATCACCGGTAAATCTTCTACAAGTGGTACTTCTTCTAAAGTATCTTTAGGAGAAACAATAACAATCTTCCCCATATACTCTTTTTCACTAAAATCAATAATTTGATGAGATAACTCATTATTAAGTTCTAATTTTACCTCTTGATTTGGTAATAAAACAAACTTTTTAAGAAGCATTACCGGTAACGTCTTAGCCATAAAATCACTCCCGTAAAACATTACCGTTTATTATAATGAAAATTAGGAAAAATGTAAAGATTTACAAAAGAAAAAACAATAGAAAAAAGAGAATTTACAAATGCAAAAACTCTTTTATTTTCATGATAATTCAAAATATCTTTGTATCATTTACTTCAAAAAAACTGGACATGTCCACTTTTTTTGAAGTAACTATATAACTATGGAAAAAAACTCCCAACACAAATCTAAAAATTTAAGAAAGAATATCCTCTATGCTTCTTTTAAGCTATCTTCATTTAATAAGAAATCATAAATACTCATATATATAATACCATTATCATCCTGCCATTTTATAAAATGATCATAAACAATGACTATTTTCTTAAAACTATCACCAACATTTAATAAAGATTGTAATTCTTGTTCTTTTTTCATATCATCTTCGATACTATAAGCGGATTGAATATAATATTTATCACTACCCTTAGTAACAACAAAATCTATCTCAAGCTGACTATATTCTTTCTTGCCACTATTTAAACGATTTCTTTTTTCTACGACTCCTATATCAACATAAAAGCCCCTTCTTCTAAGTTCTGTATAAATAATATTTTCCATAATATGATTTTTCTCTAATTGTCTAAAATGAATCAAACTGTTTCGAATTCCTATGTCAACAAAATAATATTTTGATGGAGTTTCGATGTATTTTTTTCCTTTTACATCATATCGTTTAGACTTTTCAATTAAAAAAACTTCTTCTAAATACTTTAAATATAAGGCTATAGTATTATTTGTAATATTTTTATTTCCTTTACTAATAAAAGTATGATATAGCTTAGTTGGATTCGTAAGAGAACCAACACTAGAAGATATAATCTCTATTAAAGTTTTTAATTCTTCATCATTTTTAATATGATTTCTTTCAATCACATCATTTATATACACATTATCTTTTTGGAAATTTAAATATTCAATTTTTTCTTCTTCGGTTTTCAAAGTAAAAATAAAAGGTAGACCACCATATCTTATATATTCATCTAAGCCATTTACCTCATTACCTTCGTACACTGACATAAATTCAAGAAAGCTTAATGGATAAACTTTAATTAAGTCTCCACGACCTCTAAACTCTGTAATAATATCACTGGATAAAAATTTGGAATTGCTGCCAGTAACATAGACATCTAAATTTGGCTTTCGTAAAAAACTATTTAACACGCTTTCAAAGTTCTCTACTTTCTGTATTTCATCCAAAATAATATAATACATGTCAGAATCTGTCACCTGATTCATAACATATTCATAAAGCTTATGAGGATTTGTATATTCTTCATTTTCGATAGAATCCAGCTCTAATTTAATAATATGATTTTCTAAAACACCACTTTCTAACAGATAATTTTTAAAGATTGGATCTAATAAATAAGACTTTCCACATCTTCTGATACCAGTAATAATTTTGATAAGTTTATTTTCCTTTTTTGATATTAACTTGTTTAAATAATAATTTCTTTCAATTTCCATGACGTATCGTCGAGTAGACAAATCTCGACTACACCTCTCTTTCTTTTGTTCCATTAGTGAGAGGTTTGTCTCATTGCCCCTCACAGAACCGTAC
>DVHP01000118.1 GCA_018711945.1 Candidatus Ventrenecus avicola | reverse complement strand
AGAAATTTTGCAAAAAATTTTTTAGTAAAATAAATTGACGAATTATTTTACTCCAAGAAAATTTAATAACCTTCTACAAGTAAAAAGAAATAATAAAGAGCAAATAATGCTAGCATAATGATTGCTTCCTTTTTATCGATAGTCTTCTCACTCCTTGCGAAAAAGAAAAGTAAAGCCGAAGACAAAAATACCATAATAATATCAATAATCCCAAAACCAGTTAATAACACATTTCCATAAATAATAACCGGAAGTCCAAGAACAATACAAATATTAAAAATATTCGTGCCAATAATATTTCCAATTGCAATATCAAATTCTCCTTTTTTAGCACTTGTAACAGTCATAACCATTTCAGGTAAACTTGTCCCAATTACAATCGCAAACATCGTAATTAATTTATCACTAATATGTAAACGATGGGCAATTTCTTCCGCCATAGAAACAATAATATCACTACTATAAATAATACAAATAATTGTCACAACAATTGTAAAATAGCCCAAAAAGGAGTATAAGAAACTTTATCTAGTTCTTCTTGAGAAACATCTGCTTTTTTAGAAAATAATTGAATAAGATAAACAACGAAAATACCAAATAATAACAATAATACAATCCCGTCAGCTCTGGAAAAAGTATCGCTTGTATACGGATTAAACAAACTATCTAACATTAAAATAGCAAAAACAGAAGTAATTAACACTAAAATAGGCAGCTCTTTTTTTATGGTAACATGACGAATTTTAATAGGTTTTATAAAACTAGCAAGTCCAATAATAAGTAGTACATTCACAACACAACTACCAACAACATTTGCAAAAGCAATTTCTCCATTTCCAGCACTAACACTTTGAAAAGAAATAGCAATCTCTGGAGCACAAGTTCCAAAAGCAGCAATAGTAAGAGCAATAAGCATCTTGGGCACACGCATTCGAACAGCAAGAACACTAGAGGCATCTACTAGAAGATCTGAAGCTTTGATAATAATAACAAATCCAAGAACTAATAATATAATTTGCATACACTTTCACCTATTTTAATTATACAGGAAAAAAAGAAATGAGAAAATTCTTTTTTTACCAATCGACAAAAAAAAGAAGTCGAATACTTCTTTTAATGAAGTTTTTCTAAAGAGGTACGAAGTGCAAAATAATCTGGAACAACTTCATCGGTTTCTTCAATACCTACTAGAATTTGATCATATTTTTTATAATTTAATAAACACACTCTCTTATAACCTTGTAATAATAAATCAATCAAATCATCATAAGAAATATCATAACGTTTAATATAATAACGAGCTTGATGAAATGACTCCAAATGAATTTCTTTTCCAACATAAATTTTTTTTAATTTTTGATGTTTTTTAGTAAGAACCTGAACAGCTGTAATAAGTGGAATAGGAAGTTTTAATTGCTTATCTAAAACCATAGTATTAGCAATTTCCATTTCCTTTGTATAAGATGAAGTTCCAAGCATATATTGAACTTTCATGCTATCACCTCGGTGTTATATATACTAAACGAGAAAAGAAAAAAAGTCAATTTTTTTTGACTTTTAATCCCTGCCGTCCCTCGACGACTCTTGTAACCATTAATGCGCAAGAGGAATCCCCTACAACATTTAAAAGGGTAGCAGGCGCATCAATCACAGTCGCAATAATCGTAAGTATTGGTAAAGCCGCCACAGGATAACCCATTAAAGTAAGGATAAGCATTTCTGAAATCGTTCCTCCACCAATTGGTACAGCTGTTACCAAAAGCGTTGCAATCAAAGAAACTCCTAGAACCTGTCCAATACTCCAAAAACTATTTAAAGACGTTCCAAAGAAACAAACTAAAAACATAATTTTAAAAACACTACCAATCGCGGAACCATCTTTATGAAAACTAGTTCCTAAAGAAATCGTTGCCTCAGCAATATCAGAAGGAACTCCCATCTTCTTTGTCGCCTTAATGTTCACTGGTACACAAGCAGCAGAAGAACAAGTTCCAAGACTCGTAAATGCTGGTGGCAAAATATTCTTCCAATACGCTTTGACACCCAACTTTCCAAAAGAAAGATATGCATAGAGTGTATAGAAAACAAACATAAACAAAATACTAACCAAGAAATAGACAATTGTTACTTTCAAAAAACCAACGGCAATAGTCTCTCCTAATGTACCAACTAAACTAGCCATATAACACCCTAACCCAATCGGCGCATAGTAAGAAATAATCTCAACAAACTTATACATAACCTCACTACCAGAATCCAAAAAGTCCGTCATAATTTTACCTTTTTCACCAGTTTTATTCACAGCAATCCCAAATAACATTGATACCACAATAAGTGCAATAAGATGTTCTGTAGAAAACAAATTTACAAATTCATCCGTAGACAATGCCTCGACAGTTCGCTCAAGCAAATTGAGTTCAACAGTCTCCTCTTCCGTAGTTGAAAATAAACTTCCGATAATTTCA
Organism: Candidatus Ventrenecus avicola; assembly: GCA_018711945.1. Classification (GTDB taxonomy): domain Bacteria; phylum Bacillota_I; class Bacilli_A; order RF39; family UBA660; genus Ventrenecus; species Ventrenecus avicola. Next base: position 5,728 of record DVHP01000118.1, on the reverse strand, counting down.
TTATCTTGTACATCCACCAAATTAATTGGCTTGATTGCCACAAAACCAACAACTACAGCCACAATAGATGTAATAAGAAAAATAACAAATGTACTAATCAAAATCTTACTAAGTCTCTTTTTCTCTTTCATCTTTGCAATCGAAGACGAAATAGAGAAAAAGATCAAAGGGACAATACTAATTAGTAACAAATTTAAAAACAAGTCCCCTAAAGGTTTAACAACCACAGCATCACTTTGGAACACAATTCCACATATAGCACCAATAAGTACACCCAAAAGTAATAAAATAGTACCCTTATAACTCTTAAACAACTTTTTCATAACAACATTCTCCTTAATAAAATCATACTTGACTATTTTTAAAATGTCAATTTTTATTTCAACGCCATTAACACTCCATTAATCAGATCTATTTGGTCAATCGCATTACTAACTTTATCCGTAACTCGCTCATGATACAACTCTTTCATTTTTGCTTCAAATTCTTTGTATAAAACCGGATTCCGATTCAAATATTTGATCCAATAAGAATTTTCCTTTAAATATTGATACATTTTAGGTTTTTCTAATAATTTTTTCTGTAAATCTATTTCCATAATTAATCCTCAAAAAATTTATCAATTGGTCTTGGCACCTTAGGAACAGATGCCGTTAAAGGAGAAGTTGTTTCACTCTTTCCCGTTAATTCACTAACCAAATTAAGTGCTTTCTGTGCTGTTTTAATATGTTCTTGAATCGAATTCATATCAATATTTTTAAGTTTTTCTGTAATGGATCCCAAAGGTTCCACATTACTTTTTGGCTGAGTTCTTACTTTGTTAAAATATCCTGACCAAGCAGCCTCATCACTGCCATAAATATCATAGATCTCATAAAATTGTTGCCAAGTCATCTCTTTATTTCTTACATAATCTAATAATTCAGGATGCATTCTAGCAAATGCCTTGAATTCCTCTTTTTTATTCATAAAAAAAATCACCTACTACATTGTATGCGAGTAAGCGATTTTTAGTTTTATAACTTGAAATCATCTAATTTAAAAGCTACTTGTTCTTCTTTCTTTTCCGGCTTTTCTTCAACAACAGGTTCTTTTCCTTCTAACCCAGTTTTTAAAGAAGCATATAGAACCTCTTTCTTAGTAAATTGAGACCCTGTACTCTGTAAATCCATAATTGGAATTTCACTATTTTTTATCTCATAAGCATCATTCTTATTTCCATACAAAATCTCACTCCGTGGATTAGTACTAAATGCATTTATGATAGAATAAGAAGTACTTTTTACCTTCTTCATAAGCGTATTACCACGTTTTGCTCTTCCAGTTTCGACTAATTCACTCACTTTAATACGTTTTGCCGTATTTTGATTAGTAAAGAGTGTAATATATTCTGCACCATCTAAAGCTAAAACTGCTGCGACTGCATCATCTTTCAAGTTCATAGCTTTCACACCACTACCACGAACTCCGACCATCGGTACTTCTAGTTTATTAAATTTACAATAATAACCATTTTGTGAAATTGTCAAAATATCCGGAGTAGCTTCTATAACAGACACGACTTCATCCTTTTCTTTTAACTTCATAGAACTAATTGCTTTACTAGTTCTAGATACTTCATAGTCACTAGCTTTAGTACGTTTAATCATACCTGCCTTCGTTGCAGAAATAATCTCTTTATCTGGTTCATAAATAAAGGATGCTACAATTTGTTCCTCTGGACTTAAAGAGACAACATTATTTACGTGTTTTCCAAGTTCTTTCCACTTTCCTTCCGGAATTTTATGAACTGGCATAAAAATATAATTTCCTTGATTGGTAAACATCAAAATATTATCTAGTGTAGTAACTTCAAATAAATTTTTAATAAAGTCTCCTGGTTTCATTGCTGGCTCTTCATTATTAGACTGATATGCTTTACTACTAACGCGTTTAATATAACCATCATTCGTAACAAGAACTACCACATTCTCTTTTGGTATCATACTCTTCATATCAAGTTTAATTTCCGTTACTTCATCTCTTATTTCTGTACGTCTTGGATTACCATACTCTTTTTTAATTAACTTAAGTTCATTTTTCATGACATGTTTTAAAGCTTCTTCATTATTTAAAATTTGTTCCCAAATATACATATCTTTTTTAAGTCTAGCCATTTCACTCTCAATATCCACAATATCTGTGTTTGTCAAACGATAAAGTTGTAACTCTACAATAGCCTTAGATTGTTCAAACGTAAACTCATATTTTTTACATAAATTATCAATAGCGTCTGCTTTATTTTTACTAGCCCGAATAGTCGCGATAACTTCATCTAAAATAGAAATAGCTTTCATAAGTCCTTCTAATATATGAAAACGGGCTCTAGCGGTAGCAAGGTCAAACTCAGTACGATTGATAATCACTTCTTTTTGATGAGCAATAAAAGCATCTAAAATTTCTAAAATACCAACAAGTCGTGGTCTTCTATTTACAATCGCAACCATATTAAAATTATAATTCACTTGTAAATCAGTATTTTTAAGTAAATAATTTAAAACAAGTTCAGCATTTGCTCCACTCTTTAAATCAATCACTAACCGCGCCATATGTTCATGGTCAGACTCATCAATGACATCATTAATTCCTTCAATTTTCTTATCTAACTTAATATCAATAATCTTTTTTACAAGCTGTTCTTTTACAACTTCATACGGAATAGAATGAACGATAATTTGTTTCTTATTTCCTTTAGTAACAATTTCTGTTTTTGCTTTTAAAACTACTTTTCCTTTTCCTTTAGTATAAGCATCAATAAGTCCTTGCTTTCCTTCAATAACACCGCCAGTTGGAAAGTCTGGTCCTGGAAGTAATTCCATAATCGTTTCAAGTCGACAATTAGGAGACTCAATTCGTTTAATCGTCGCATCAATTACTTCACTTAGATTATGCGTTGGAATATTGGTTGCATATCCAGCCGAAATACCCGTCGAACCATTAACAAGCAAATTAGGAAAATAAGCTGGTAAAACAGTAGGCTCTAACTCCATATCATCAAAGTTATAAGTCATCTTAACAGTATTTTTCTTAATTCCTTCAAGCATAACTTCAGCAAACCGAGATAATCTTGCCTCAGTATAACGCATTGCGGCTGGACCATCGCCATCGATACTACCATTATTTCCGTGAACATCAATCAAAGTCTCTCGCATTTTCCAAGGTTGACTCATTCGTATTAAAGCATCATAAATAGAAGAATCTCCATGTGGATGGAAATTACCCATAATATCCCCTACAGCTTTGGCACTTTTCCGATAAGGCTTATTATGCGTAAATCCAGAAATATACATGGCATATAAAATACGTCTTTGTACTGGCTTTAATCCATCGCGAACATCTGGTAAGGCCCGTTCCTGAATAATTTCTTTCGAATATCTTCCAAAACCAGTCTCCATAATTTCTTCTAAACTATAATCATAAATTTTCTCAATAATTGTTTTCTCTTCTTTTTTCTTTGCCATACTGTTACTTCCTTTCATTGATATTTTATATTTGCTTCTTCTATTGCTTTTTTATTTTCTAAAATCATCTTCTAAAGTAAAATCAACATTTTCATTAATCCATTCTTTACGTGGTGCAACTTCATCACCCATTAAAACATGAATTCTTTTCTCAGCAATCGCAGCATCTGTTAAATTAATACGATATAATCTTCGATTAGCGGGGTTCATTGTTGTTTCATAAAGCTCATCTGCATTCATCTCACCAAGACCTTTAAACCGTTGCACTTTATAACTTCCCTTTAAAGTCTTTTTTCTTTCTTCTAATTCTTCATCCGTTGCAATATATTCCTTGCCCTTACTTGTTTCAATCGCATACAAAGGAGGTGTTGCAACATAAAGCATTCCCTGTTCAATTAAAGGACGCATGAAACGGTAAAAGAAAGTAATCAAAAGAATTTGAATATGAGACCCATCGACATCGGCATCGGTCATTATAATAACTTTTCCATAGTTACTTTCACGATAATCAAAATCTGGTCCAAGTCCTGCCCCAATCGCATACTCAAGTTGCCTTAGTTCCGCATTTGCTTCAATATCTTTTGCACTAGCTTTTTCACAGTTTAACACTTTACCACGAAGCGGTAAAATAGCTTGCGTTTCACGATTACGATGACTTTTTGCAGAACCACCGGCACTATCACCCTCGACTAAAAAAAGTTCATTTTTAGCATAATCCTTACCTGTAGCCTTCGCAAGCTTCTCAGAAAGAATTCGCTCTTTATTATTCTTGCCACCACCTTTTCTAACACTTTCTCGTGCTTTTCTAGCGGCTTCACGAGCAAGTTTACTTTTCTGAGCTTTCTCCAAAATACCAACTGCTGTTTCCTTATTTTCTTCTAAGAAAAACTTCATATTTTCATAAGTAATACTTTCTACAACACTACGAGCTTCCGAAGTACCAAGCTTTCCTTTTGTTTGTCCTTCAAATTGTAGTAGTTCCTCAGGAATTTTTACAGAGATAATCGCACTTAATCCTTCACGAACATCACTACCATCTAAAGAAGCATCCTTTCCTTTTAAAATACCATTTGACTTTGCATAATCATTAAAAGCTTTCGTAATACCTGTTTTAAATCCAACTTCATGAGTTCCACCATCACCAGTTTTTACATTATTTACGAAAGACAAAATTTGTTCGTTATAAGAGTCAGTATATTGTAAAGCAATTTCAACTTCAATCTTATTCTTCGTATTTTGAAAATGAACAACTTTAGAAATAGCAGTTTTATTTTCATTCATATATTCCACAAAAGAAACAATTCCGTTTTCATAATGATATTTTGCACTTAAGTTATCTTCTTCATCAATAACCTCAATTGTAACATTCGAAAGCAAAAAGGCACTTTCTTGCATTCTTTCACAAATCGTTGTAAAGGAAAAATTACAATTTTTAAATATCTCTTTATCCGGTAAAAAAGTAACAATCGTTCCAGTTTTTTTCGACTCACCAATCGTTTTTAATGGACTTTCTACATGTCCACCATCGCGGAATTTAATTTGACTGATCTTTCCTTCACGATAAATTGTAACTTCCATGCGACTAGATAAAGCATTTACAACAGAGCCACCAACACCATGTAATCCTCCAGATACTTTATATCCATCTGTTTCGAACTTTCCACCAGCATGTAAAATCGTGTAAATAACTTCTGGAGTACTCTTCCCACTTTCGTGCATTCCAATAGGCACACCACGACCATTATCTGCTACCGTAATCGAACCATCTTTATGTAATAAAATTTTGATATAATTACCATATCCATTAATAATTTCATCAATCGAATTATCCACAATTTCCCAAACCAAATGATGCATACCGCGTTTATCTGTAGAACCAATATACATTCCTGGTCGTTTTCGAACTGCTTCTAACCCTTCCAAAATCTTAATAGAATGTTCATCATATGTTTTTTGTTTTGCCATATCATTCACCTTAGAAAGTATAACACACAAAAGCAATTTACGTAAAGGAAAAAAGGTAAAGATTTTGTAAAGAATATTTTATAAAATTTACAGAAAAAAGAAGTTTATTGTTATATAATGAAATAGAACTATCTGATAGTTAGGTGTTTTTTTCCTCAGTCCTAAAAAGCTTAATTAATTTTTAGGAGGAGGTGGTCCTATGAAGAAAGGGTTTATAGATGGACTACTTGATAGTCTTGATTGTACTCTTAGTAGTACTTTCC